>JAUXST010000162.1 GCA_030679805.1 Reyranella sp.
GATGCGGTGGTGATCGGCGACCGCCGCAAGTTCCTGTCCTGCCTGATCATGATCGACTACGACAATGTGTCGAAGTACGCGCAGGACCAGAACGTGCCGTTCACCGACTTCGCCTCGCTCTGCCGCACGGTCGAGGTGCGCGACCTGGTCTGGGCGGAGATCGAGCGGGTGAACCAGAATTTCGCGCGGGTCGAGACGATCAAGAAGTTCTGCATGATCGAGCAGCAGCTCACGGCGGAGGACGACGAAGTCACGCCCACGCTGAAGCTCAAGCGCAAGTTCGTGAACGACAAGTACAAGGCAATGATCGACGGCATGTACGGCGAGGCGGCCTAGCCGCCGAACCTGCAAACGGGCCCACGGCACGTGACGTTTGACGGCCGGGCGCTATACTGGGTTGCGGAGGAACGTCAATAAGAGGGAGGCTAAAATGCTTCATAAGGTACTGATCGGAGCAGCCATCGCGTCGATGGCCATCTCGGGAGCGGCGTCGGCGCAGACACGCGGCGTCACCGCCACTGAAATCGTGGTCGGCATGCACACAGATCTTTCGGGCGTGGCGGCGACCTACGGCGTGTCCTCGTCGAACGCGGTCAAGATGCGGTTCGAGGAGATCAACGAGGCCGGCGGCATCAACGGGCGCAAGATCCGCCTGATCGTCGAAGACCAGGCCTACCAGGTGCCGAAGGCGGTGCAGGCCTGCAACAAGCTGATCAACCGCGACAATGTGTTTGCGTTCGTGGCACCGCTCGGCACGCCGATGAACAACGCCTGCTTCAAGGACCAGTTCGCCGCCAAGGTGCCGAACCTGTTCCCGCTCTCGGCGGCGCGCTCGATGTTCGAGCCGTACGAGCCGCTCAAGTTCTACGGCGCGGCGTCCTACGTCGACCAGATCCGGGCGGGCATCGAGTATTTCGTCAAGACCAAGGGCAAGAAAGCCGTCTGCGTGATGTATCAGGACACCGATTTCGGCAAGGAGATCCTGGAAGGCGCGGAGATACAGACCAAGAAACTCGGAATGAAGGTCGTGGAAGCGGCGGGCCACAAGCCCACCGACCAGGATTTCACCGCGTCGCTCACCAAGCTGAAGCAGGCCGGTTGCGACCTGATCGCCATGGGCACCATCGTGCGCGATTCGATCGTTCCCTATACGGCGGCACGCAAGATGGGCTGGACCGATGTCGCCTTCCTCGGTTCGGCGGCGGTCTACGACCTGGTCGTCGGCGCGGCACCGGGCATGAACGGCTTCTACGGCATGGGCCTGACCGAGATGCCCTACGCCGACAGCGCCTCGCCGAAGGTCCGTGACTTCGTCGCCGCCTACAAGAAGAAGTTCAACATCGATCCCAATATCGGCGCCGTCTACGGCTACGTCGCCGCCGACATCACCGCAGCCGGGCTGAAGGCCGCGGGGCCCACCCTGACGATCGACAGCTTCATCAAGGGAATGGAATCGATCAAGGGTTACCAGGATATCTTCAACGGACCGCCGGTCAGCTTCGGTCCGAACATCCGCCAGGGCGCGAATTCCTCGTTCCTGGCCGAGGTCAAGGACGGTCGCTGGGTTCGCGTCACACAGCCGCTCGGCTTCTAGCGAACCGCGAGGCAAGTGCGAAACCCGGGCGGGCAACCGTCCGGGTTTTTCTTTGCGTCAGCCCGCAGGCGGTGGCGGCACCGGTACCTTGGCGTCGCGCAGCTTCTGCTGCAGCACCGGGATGCCGGCCGCCGTGTTGCCCTGCTGGCACTGGGCGATCGCCACGCGGGCATCGATGTCCGCCCTCTCGCCGCCGCTGAACGTTCCGCCGAGGCTGCCGCCGATCGTGCCGACATATTCGGCGTAGGTCTGGGTCAGCGTATTGCAGTAGGCCGCAGCCTGGGCCGCCGACAGGTTGGGCGGCGGACCGCCTGCAGTGGTCCTGGGGGCGGTAGTCGTGGGGGCGCTGGTCGTGGGGGTGCAGGCGCCGATCGCGAACGCCACGGCAGTCGCCCGAAGGGCTCCCTGGAAACCGGTCATGACGCCGGCGGCGGAAACGGAACCTTGGCGTCGCGCAGCCTGTTCTGCAGGGTCGGTATCCCCTTGGCAGTGTTGCCGTCCTCGCACTCGGCGATGGCGAAGCGCGCCCGGAGATCGGCTTCCTCGCCGCCGGAGTAGGTCGTGCCGAGATCGTCGCCGGTGTCGCCGACATACTCGGAATACAAAGTCGCAAGCTGGGTGCAGTAGGCGAGGCCCTGCGCCGCCGTCATGCCCAGCGGCGGGCCGCCGGCCGTCTGGGTGCACGCCGCCGCTATGAAGGGCGCGACCGCGCCAAATAGAATCCCCCTGAGCTTCGCCATGCGATCCTCCTTGGGAGACAAAACTACTGAATTTGCCCCGATCTCGCTATGGTCCTGGCCGACATGAGCAATGAACTTTCCGGACGGGTGGCGATCGTCACCGGCGGGGCTTCGGGCATCGGAGCCGCCTCGGCCGTCCTGCTGGCGGCGGCCGGCGCCACGGTGATCGTGGCCGACCTCCAAGACGGCCCGGAGGGCCCCGGCCGCTTCGTCGCCCACGACGTGGCGTCGGAGGACTCGTGGAAGTCCCTGCTGGCCGACGTGCTGAAGCGCGAGGGCCGGCTCGACATCATGGTCAACAACGCCGGGATCTCGGGCGGGCCCGGCAACATAGAGACCACCACGGTCGAGAACTGGCAGCAGGTCCAGGCGATCAACTCCGAGGGCGTGTTCCTCGGCAGCAAGTATGCCATCGAAGGCATGAAGAAGACCGGGCCGGGCAAGCCCGCTTCCAAGGGGTCGATCGTCAACATCTCCTCGATCGCGGGACTGGTCGGCGGCGCCGGCCCCACCGCCTACACCGCTGCCAAGGGCGCGGTGCGGCTGCTCAGCAAGAGCGTGGCGCTCTACTGCGCCGAGCAGAAATACGACATCCGCTGCAACTCGGTGCATCCGGGCGGCGTCGACACCGCGATCTTCAACCCGCTGTGGCAGGCGATGGGCCACGAGGAGGGCAAGGCCTTCATCGGCACGCGCCACCCGATCGGCCGCATGTCGGAGCCGGGCGAACTGGGCGAGGTCATCCTGTTCCTGGCCTCCGACCGCTCGAGCTTCATGACCGGCACCGAGATCGCGGCCGACGGCGGCATCACTGCAGGCCTGATGAGGAGGTCGCTCCTTGCCCCGTCTTGACGGCAAAGTCGTGCTGCTGAGCGGCGGCGCGTCGGGCATTGGCGCCGCCACCGCGCGCATGGTCGTGCGCGAAGGCGGCAAGGCGGTGCTGGCCGACCGTGACGAAGCGAAGGGCCGCGCGCTGGCCCTGGAGCTGGGGACCGCGGCGCATTTCGTGCCGCTCGACGTCGTGCAGGAGCCGAGCTGGCAGGCCGCCGTCGCCGCCACGACGGAGAGGTTCGGCGCCTTGCACGGGCTGCTGAATGCCGCGGGCGTGGGCGTGCGCAACTCGATCGAGGACTGCACGCTGGCGGAATACCGCCGCATCAACGACATCAACTCGCTGGGCACCTTCCTCGGCTGCAAGTCGGCGATCGCGGCAATGAAGGAGTCTGGCGGCGGCTCGATCGTGAACATCTCCTCGGTGCTCGGCCTGCGCGGTGCCGCCTATGCCATGGCCTATTCCGCCAGCAAGGGTGCGGTCCGCACGCTCACCAAGAACGTGGCGCTGCATTGCGCCCAGATGAAATACAACATCCGCTGCAACTCCGTGCATCCGGGCTACATCGACACGCCGATGATCGCGCCCCGCCTCGAACAGAACGCCGGCAACATGACCGGCCGCCAGTCGCTCGAGGAGCTGCATCCCCTGGGCCGCCTCGGCCGGCCCGAGGAAGTGGCCGCGATGATCCTGTTCCTGCTCTCGGACGAATCGACCTTCTCGACCGGCTCCGAGTTCGTCTGCGACGGCGGGCTCACGGCGTAAGGTGGCGGCTTAGGACTTCATTCCCGTGATCGACGTGCTCATGGCACGCGGATCGCGCTTGGGCCAGCGGCCGGCCTGCACCTGGACGATGAAGTCGCCGACGATGCGGTTGAACAGATCAGGGTCTTCCAGGTTGATGGTGTGGCCGCAGTTGGGCATCACCGCCAGCGCCGCCGAGGGGATCTCGCGCTTCAGCAGCAGCGAGGGCGCGAGACACGGCCAGTCCTCGTCGCCGGTCAGCACCAGCGTCGGCACCGTCATGGCGCGCATCCTGTCGACCAGGTCGTAGAGCGAGGGCCGCGCGCCCTGCACGCCGAGCTGGGTGTTGGCCGAGCCCAGCGCCGAGTGCTCGCCCAGCTCCTTCTTGAACTGGGCGAAGCCGCGTGGATCCTTGTTCTCGAACTGCACGCGCGTCGGGCCGTAGGCATACTTGCCGGCGAAGGCCACCATGCCCTCCTCCAGCAGCGACCTGGCCACGACCTCGACCTCCGCCTTGAACTTCGCCTGCTGCTCCTTTTCCGCGCCATAGCCGACGCCGGCCACGACCAGCGACAGCGCCCGCGTCGGATGGCGGAAGCCGAAGTGCAGCGTGGCGAAGCCGCCCATCGACAGGCCGACGACATGCGCCGCCGGGATCTTGAGATGATCCAGCACCGCCAGGATGTCGTCGGTGGCGCGGACCTGGGAGTAGCTCGACGGCTTTTCCGGCACGTCCGACGGCGGGTAGCCGCGGGCGCCGAAGGTGATGCAGCGGTAGCGCTGGCCGAAGTGGCGCATCTGCGCTTCCCACGAGCGGTGATCGGCCGCGAACTCGTGGACGAAGATCACCGGCGCGCCCGAACCGGTCTCCTCGAACCAGAGCCTCACGCCGTCGTCGGTTGTCGCATATGCCATCGTTTTCCTCCGGGTCGGCCCCGACTTTAGCTCATGTGGCGCGCGGGCGCGGCAATGATACGCTTACTTCCATGAGTGAGATCGGAACCGGCCTGCAAAACGCCACGGGCATCCGCAGCGCCATCGCGCGCGCGGGATACGCCTTCGTCGAAGCCTCCGACATGCGGACCGCCTTCACCCGCTTCGGCACGCTGGCCGACTGGGCAGCCTTTGCCGAGAGCTGGAACGACCTCGACGTCGACACCTACATGGGCGACGGCGGGCGCTACCGCCGCCGGCGCTTCGCCGTCTATGCCGCGGAACGCCAGGGCCCGATCGTGCGCGGTCCGCATCAGCCGCATTATCAAGGCCTCGACTACAACACGCTGAACGGCGGCATCGAGCGCTGGTTCAAGCCGGTCTCCGACGAGATCGGCGAGGGCGCCTCGATGCGCACCATCCTCGAATACTGCCGCGCCCTCTTCAGCAAGCTCGCCCCCGACGCGGCGCGCTGGCACGCCGAGGTCCACCAGTTCCGCATCGAGGCCAAGCCCGGCCAGAACGGCAAGCCCACACCCGAAGGCCTGCACCGCGACGGCGTCGACTACGTGCTGGTGCTGCTGGTCACCCGGCGCAACATCCGAAGCGGCACCACCACCGTGCACGACCTCGACAAGCGCGCGCTGGGCAGCTTCACCCTCACCGACCCGCTCGACGCCGCCCTGGTCGACGACCGCCGCTGCTACCACGGCGTCACGCCGGTCGAACCCGAGAACCCCGCGCTGCCTGCTTATCGCGACGTGCTCGTCGTCACCTTCCGCAAGCAGCCCTAATCGCCGCCCCTACCCCCCGATCGTCACCCCTGCGTCGGCGATCAGGGTCTGGCCGGTGATGAAGGCGCCGGCCTTGCCGGCCAGCAGGACGGCCAGGCCCGCGATGTCGTCGGGCTCGCCGATGCGGCGCAGCGGCGCCGTCGCCAGGCGCTTTTCGAGATACTTGGGATCGTCCCACAGCGCCTTGGCGAAATCGGTCTTCACCAGGCCGGGCGCGATGGTGTTCACCCGGATGTTGTCGGGCCCGTACTCGAGCGCGAGGTTGCGCGCGAGCTGCATGTCGGCCGCCTTGGAGATGCAGTAGGCGCCGATCACCGGCGAACCACGCACGCCGCCGATCGACGACACGATGATGATCGAGCCGTCCTTCTTGGCCCGCATGTCGGGCAGGCAGAGGTTCACCAGCCACATGTTGGAGAGGATGTTGTTGTGCATCACCTTCATGAAGGTGTCGTCGGGCAGCTTCTCGTTCGGCCCGTAGTAGGGATTGGACGCGGCGTTGCACACCATCACGTCGACCGGGCCGAGCTGCTTCTGCGTCTCGGCGATCAGCCGCTCAACCTGGGCCTTGTCGGAGATGTTGCAGGGGATGACCGTGGCGTGGCCGCCGGCGGCGCGGATCTCGGCCGCCGCCTCCTCGCAGGCCGGCGCCTTGCGCGACGACACCACGACCCGGGCGCCCGACAGCGCCAGATGCATGGCGATGGACTTGCCGATGCCCTTGCTCGAGCCGGTGACGACGGCGACCTTGCCCGTGAGGTCGAAAAGCGGCGATGCCATGTAATTTCCTCCGAGTTCTATGCCATCCCCCTCCCCAACCCTCCCCCTTCGGAGGAGGGAGTTTGAGAAGCGAGGTCTATCTACCCCCTCCCCCGGAGGGGGAGGGTCGGGGTGGGGGATCATGCTCCTGTCGCCAGGAGGGATTCGCCAGCGCCCACCAGATCATTTCGCTCACTCCTAATTCGCGGGCAAGCAAATCGCCGTTCCAGAATCTCAATACGCGAAACCCCATACCTTCGAGGAAAACGGTCCGCTCGCGATCGTAGGCCGCCGCTTCGACATGCTGGCTGCCATCAAGTTCAATAACCAACTTCGCGCTGAGGCAGGCGAAGTCGACGACATATCGTCCGATTGGTACCTGACGCCGGAAGCGCCATCCGCTCAAGCGGCGGGCCTTCAGCAGCGTCCAGCGGACCCGTTCGGCTTCGGTCGGCGACCGGCGCAACTCCTTTGCGAATTTCTATGCTGAGGGCTCGGCCGGCGGGCGCATTGTTGATTCTTGGAATACCTTTGGCGTTACAGCAATCCCCTGATCCCCCTCCCCTCCCTCCCCCTTCGGGGGCGGGGGAAAGATCAAACCCCCGCCCCCAAAGGGGGAGGGCTGGGGTGGGGGTCATGCCGTGTCGCATGAAACACGACGAATCGAAAATCCGGACCGGCCCTTTCCGTCGTCTTCGTCTCGCCGTGCAAATCCTTGGCAGGCCTCGCTTATCCGCCGCCGAACGGCCGCTCGGGGAGTCGCATGGAAGGCGACATTTCGGAAATCCGTTTCCGCACTTCCGCCTCGACGCGATAGCCGAAGGTGCGCTCGATGCTTTCGCGATAGGCCTGCTCGTTGCGCAGCAGCTGCGCCTTCTCGGCCGCGACCCGGCGCTCGACCTCGGCGTCCATGTCTCGCTTGGCCTGCTCGCGCTCGCGCGCCCGGTCGAAACGGTTCAGCACCCGCATCAGCATGGAGTTGTCGTGGCGCTCGACGGTGGCGACCTGCTTGCCGCCATAGTAGCGCGGCGCCTTCTCGACCCCGGCGGCGCGCTGCAGCGCCAGCTCCTCCAGCACCTCGGCGCGGTGCGCCAGCAGGTTGTTGTAGCGCCCGGCGAAGATCGGATTGGTCGCCCGCCAGCGCTGCACGGTGCGCGGCGTGACGCCGGTGCGCGCCGCCGCATCGCCGACCGAACCGGAGCGTTCGAACTGGCGCAGGAAATAGGTTTGCAGCCGCTTGGGCGTCGGCCGCTTGGGCGGCCCCTGCAGGGCGCGCTTGAGTGCGTTGGGCGCATTGGCGATGCGCTTCTCCGACGCGATGCGCTCGCGTTCCTCCTGGGCGGGCAAATCCTCTTCGCGGGCGAGGGCCGTAATCTCGGAATGCGAGAGCTTGTCGTAGGGCGGCGGCAGGCGGGCGTCGGCGCCGTAGAAGTTGAGCGTATCCAGGGCTTGTCGGGCGGTCATGGTCACTGTCACGGTCATGGGGAGGTCTCCTCTTCTCACCTTCCGGCGCGGGTTGAGGTAGGATTATGGAGGATAGTATATTCCTGTCAATATCCTATATATAGCGATCACCCGCCGGCGATGACAGCACGGTGCTTGCACGATGAAGCTTTGGGTAGCGGCTTCAGATGAAGCGCGAGCCCGTCCGCTGGCAGGAGCGTCAGCGGTCCGACAGGGCGGTGCTGGGGGAGCCGGCTTTCGCTGCCACGAGCGATATGCCAGCGATGAGGGCCATGGCGCCCATGACGACGACGAAGGTCACCAACCACGGGCGCCATGGTCCGCCGACAGACGCACCTGGCTCGAGCCTGCCCATCAAGCGCCGCCGGGAACGGGCCCGTTCATGGCCCGCCCCATGACGTCGCTCTCGTCATCTGACGTTCCCACGCAGTTTCGCTCGTACTGGACCTCCAGGGCCGCGCCGCAGGCGGTACATTTCAGTCCCTTGGCGCCCAGCGTGTTCCAGTCGACGACAATGCCGCTGGGCTTGGCGCACGCCGGGCATTCGGCTGTTTCGTCGATCTTGGCGATTTGCACTCTGCTCTCCGACGGCCGCCACGCCCAACGAACGGTGGGCGTGGCTGGCGCTTCCTGGTTCGCGTCCTAATCGGTCACTGGATAGTCGGTCACTGGATGACGATTTCGACGCGGCGGTTCTGCGGCTCGCGGACACCGTCGGCGGTCTTGACCAGCAGGCCGGCCTCGCCGCGGCCGATCACCGTGATCGCCGTCGCCGGCACGCCTTCACGCACCAGCGCGTCCTTGACCGTGTTCGCACGACGTAGCGACAGCGCCATGTTGTAGGCTTCCGGGCCCGACGTGTCGGTGTGGCCGGT
>JAUXST010000168.1 GCA_030679805.1 Reyranella sp.
GACCTCAGGCGGCGCAATCCGGCCTGGGGCGTGCGCGACCTCGAGACCGTGACCGCGCTCGCCACGGCCAAGGGCTTCGGTCCGCCCGAGATCGTCGACATGCCGGCCAACAATCTGTCGCTGCTGTTCAAACGGACGTGAGGGGCCTCCAAGGTGGCATTCCGCCAAGGGATGCGGTAACGCTTGGACCGTCAGAACCTCGGGGAGCGTTGCCGGAACCATGCTGAATCGCAGCCTTAAGGGTTGGATCGCGCTACCCCTGCTGGCGGTGTCGCTGTCCGCCTGCAAGCCCGAGAACAAGTTCATGCCGCCACCGCCGGCCGAGATTAGCGTCGCCGTGCCGCTGCAGCAGCAGGTGGCACCGTTCGAGGTTCTGACCGGCAACACGGTAGCGTTCGCCTTCGTCGACCTCGTCGCCCGCGTCGAGGGCTTCCTCACCGCGATCCAGTACGTCGACGGCGCCCTGGTGAAGAAGGGCGACACGTTGTTCGTGATCGAACAGACGATGTACAAGGCCAAGGTCAAGGAGGCCGAAGCCGGCGTCGCCTCGGCCAAGGCCTTGCTGGTGCAGGCGGAAGCCGAATTCACCCGCCAGGAGACGCTGCTGCGGCAGAACGTGTCGTCACAGGCGACCTACGACACCGCCAAGGCCAAGCGCGACAGTGCGCGCGCCAATGTCGAGAGCAACGAAGGCAACCTCACTGTCGCCCAGACCAACCTGGGCTACACGACGGTGCTGGCGCCGTTCGACGGCATCGTCTCCAAGCATCTCATCACGGTCGGCGAGCTGGTCGGCAACGGGGTCGCCACCAAGCTGGCGACGATCGTGCAGCTCGATCCGATGTACGTCACGTTCAACATGAGCGAGCAGGACGTTCTGCAGATCCGCGAGAACCTCAAGGAGCGTCGCCTCGACGTCGAGGAACTCAGCAAGATCCCGCTCAGCATCGGCCTGATGAACGAGGACGGCTTTCCCCATCAGGGCTTTCTCAACTACGTCTCGCCGGAAATAGACGCCACGACCGGCACGATCCTGGTACGCGGCCTGTTCAGCAATCCGACGCGGGCCCTGATCCCCGGCTTTTTCGTGCGCGTGAAGGTGCCGAAGGGCCTCGCCGCGGCGACGGCCCTGCTGGTGCCCAACCGGGTGCTGGCCGAGGACCAGGCCGGCAAGTACCTGCTGGTCGTCAACAAGGACAACGTCGTCGAGCAGGTGCGCGTGACCACGGGCCAGCTGCTTCCCGGCGGCCTCAGGGTGATCGCGACCGGCCTCAAGGCCGACGACCGGGTCGTGCTCAGCACCAACAGTCGCGCGATCCCGGGCGGCAAGGTGGTGCCCAAGCTGACCACGATCCCCGCGCCGCCCACTGCTGACGGTTCGACGAAGTAGCCGGGCCGGATCGCAGCGATGATCTCGGAATTCTTCATCAACCGGCCGGTTCTGGCCAACGTTCTCGCCATCGTCATCGTGCTGATCGGCGGCGTTGCCTTGTTCACCCTG
>JAUXST010000169.1 GCA_030679805.1 Reyranella sp.
TCTGCACACGATAGAGCGCGCAGTGTTCGAACATGCCGGTCTGATTGCGGGTGTAGGCGGTGACCCGCCAGGCACCGATCTGGGTCGACGACCCGGCGATTGAATCAGCCGCGGCAAGGCTCGGCAGCGACAGTGCGACGCCGCAAAGCCCAATCCAACCGCCGACCTTCATGCCGCCGCTCCCCCGGGCACCGAATTCCCGGGTGCAATCGTCACATGCGGTTCGCCGATCGTCCACCGGCAGTCATGCCGCCGTCGATACGCGCTTTCGCCGCCGAAGCGCTCAAGCTGATGGACGAGCAGCTTTCCCTGAAGTCAGTCGGCGTCAGATTTGATGAGCGCCGCCATGCTGAGGCAGAGCCAACCCAGGATGAAGGCCGTCCCGCCGATCGGCGCGACGGCGCCGAACCATCGTGGGCCGCCGAAGGCCAGCGCGTAGAGGGCGCCGGGAAACAGCACGCCACCCAGAAAGAACAGGCATTGCGCGGCGATCGCGAGCCGCTTCTCCAGCCGCCCGACGGCGCAGAGAGCAGCGACGACCAGCATGGCAAGCGCATGGATCATTTCGTATTGGCTGCCGGTCTGCAGCCATTCGCGTGCCTTCGCGCCGGCCGCCGTGGCGGGATCGATGCCGTGTGCGGCAAAGGCGCCGACGACGACCGAGATCGCGCCGCTCACGGCCGCGACGGCGATCCAGCCTCGTGCCGAAGCGCCGCCCATCGAGGCTATTGCGGCCGTGTCGGCCTTCCGCCGGCGGTCATGCCGCCGTCGATCACCAGCTCCTGGCCGGTCATGTAGTTGGCCGCCTCGGTGCAGAGGAAGAGCACGCCGTTGGCGATGTCCTGCGCCTCGCCGACGCGCGGCAGCGGCACGGATGCGGCGGCGCGTTCGCGCGGATCGATCGGCGCGTTGCGGCGATTGCCTTCGGCGCCGGTCGGGATCTTGCCCCAGATCGGCGTGGCGATGATGCCGGGATGGACCGAATTGCAGCGGATATTGTCGGCGGCATGCTCCAGTGCCACCGACTTGGCCAGCAGCCGCACGCCGCCCTTGGTCGCCGAATAGGCGGCGAGCCCCGGGGCGCCGCGCAGACCCGCGACCGACGACATCAGCACGATCGAGCCGCCGCCCGCGCGCTTCAGCGCCGGGATCGAATGCTTGATCGAAAGGAACACGCCGTCGAGGTTGATCGCCTGCTGGCGCTGCCAGTGGGCCAGCGTCATCTCGGCGATCGGCGCCATGAACCCAATGCCGGCATTGGCCACCATGATGTCGAGGCGGCCAAA
>JAUXST010000171.1 GCA_030679805.1 Reyranella sp.
CTGCCGGTCGATCTGTTGGCTTCGTTCGCGCTGGCGGTCCGCGGCCCAAGAAGAAAGGGCGGTGGACTGGACGGGCTGGCCGATGCCTTTCGCCGTCTGCCGATCCCCGTCATCGGCCGGATCGCCGACCATACCCTCTACTTCGATCTGCGCACCCTCGACGATGAAGCAGCTTTCGCCGCCCAGTTGGATCAGCTTGATGTCGTGGCTGGCTAGACTCTTCGATCGTGCGCCGTCCACGGAAGAGCGCCTGGCCGATGCGCTCGCGGCGTGGAATGCGGGCGAGTACGGCGTGGCGCTCGACCTCTGGGCACCGCTCGCTCACGATGGCGTGGCGCGTGCCCAGAGCAACATGGGCGCGGCCTTCCTCGAGGGCCGTGGCGTCGAACGCGACCCGGGAAAGGCAGCAGCATGGCTACGGCAAGCCGCCGAGCAGGGCGACGCCGGCGGGCAGCGCAACCTTGCGCTTTGCTACTATGAAGGTTGGGGCGTTCCGCAGGACCAGACCGAGGCGGCGAAGTGGTACGAGAAGGCGGCGCAGTGGGGCGACGCCGACGCCCAGGACATGCTGTCGTGGATGAAGCTGGTGGGCGGTGGCTGTTCGCAGGACTATGCCGGCGCCCGTCAGTGGGCGGAGAAGGCCGCGGCACAGGGCAAGGCTGGCGCGATGGCACGGCTGGGCGACATCTACCACAACGCGCTCGGCGTCGAACGCGATCCGGTTCGGTCCGTCGAATGGTGGGGCCGGGCGGCGCGGCTGGGCATGGCGGAGGCCCAGGCGATGCTGGGGGCCGCCTATCTTGCCGGCAAGGGCGTGGCGCACGACCCGCTCGAGGCCCTGCATTGGCTGCTGCGCGCCGAGGCTGGCGGCGCAGGCGAACTCGCGGTCGGATTCCTGCGCGAAGCACAGGCCCACACCAAGCCGTCGCAGCGCGCCGAGGCGGCGCGCCGGGCGGCGGAACCGCTGACATGAGTAGGCTGCCATGATCGTCGGAACCGCCGGCCATATCGACCATGGCAAGACCGCGCTGGTGAAGGCGTTGACGGGAGTCGATGCCGATCGCCTCAAGGAAGAGAAGGCGCGCGGCATCACCATCGATCTTGGCTATGCCTACAGCGACCTCGGCGATGGCCGCCAGCTCGGCTTCGTCGACGTCCCCGGCCACGAGCGCTTCGTGCACAACATGCTGGCCGGCGCCACCGGCATCGACGCGGCGCTTCTCGTCGTGTCGGCGGCGGAAGGCATCAAGCCGCAGACCGTCGAGCACCTGCAGATCGTCGATCTGCTCGGCCTGGACCGCGGCATCGTTGCCCTCACCAAGTCCGACCTTGCCGACGACGACCAGATCCTGGAGCGCATGGCCGAGGTCGAGACCCTGCTCGCCTCGACGTCGCTGGCGGGAGCCGAGATCGTGCCGGTGTCCGCGCTGACCGGGCAGGGCATCGACGAATTGAAGGCCAAACTGCTGGCGCTGGGCGAAAGCGGCAAGGGTGCGACGGGCTTCGCGCGGCTGGCGGTCGACCGTTGCTTCGTGCTGTCGGGAACGGGCGTCGTGGTGACGGGCACGATCCATGCCGGCGAGATCAAGGTCGACGACAGGCTGGTTCTCACTCCCTCGGGACTGGAGGCGCGCGTGCGCTCGCTGCACGCCCAGAATCGTCCCGCCGAGATCGGACGCGCCGGCGAGCGTTGTGCGCTGAACCTGACCGGGGCGCGTCTGTCCAAGGACTCGGTGCGGCGCGGCGACTGGGTCGTCAGTGCGGAACTGCATGCACCGACCGACCGGACCGACGTGCGCCTGAAACTGCTTACCTCGGAAGGCCAGCCGCTGAAGCACTGGTCGCCCGTCCATGTCCATCTGGGTGCCGCCCATGTCATGGGACGGGTGGCGCTCATAGAGGACGACAGGCTGGCGCCCGGTGCATCGGGGCTGGCGCAACTCGTCCTCGACGAGAAGGTGGGCGCCCTCGCGGGCGACCGGATCATCCTGCGCGATCCCTCGGCAACGCGCACCCTCGCCGGTGCCACCGTGATCGATCCCTTCGGTCCGCCGCGCAACCGCCGATCCGAGCGCCGCCGGGCTGAGCTCGCCGCGCTGGACAATGCCGATGCGGAAGTGCTGCCGAAGCTCTTGCGGCTGGAGTCGGGCTTCGTCGAGATGGCGCGCTTCGGACAGTCGCGCAATCTGCGGCCGGCCGAGGTCGAGAGCCTGTTGCACGCGGCCGGCGGCGAGGGGTTGGAGGGTTTCGGCTTTCTTGCCGAGACGCTCGCCGCCGCGCGCCTCGACATCGTCGACACCCTGAAGGCCTTCCATGTGGCCAAACCCGACGCGCCCGGCCTTCAGCCGGAAAGGTTGCGCGTGACGCTGAAGAAGCGCTGGCCGATCCCGGTCTTCCGCATCCTGCTCGGCCGGGAAGTGCACGCCAAGAAGGTGACGGTGGATGGGCCATTCCTGCGGATACCTGGCCACTCGCTCACGCTCGGCCCGAAGGACGAGGCACTGTGGAACAAGGTTGCCGCGGAGCTCCGGCGCGAGCGTTTCAAGCCGCCACGCGTGCGCGACTTCGCCCAGGCCTACAGCGTGCCGGAACCTGACATGCGGAGACTCCTGCAGCGGATGGCGCGGATTGGCCGGGTCGTCGAGGTCGCCCCGGACCAGTACTTCCTGCGGCCGGTGGTGGCGGAGATGGTCGGCATTGCCCATGCCTTCGGCCGCGACTTCACCGCCGCGGAGTTCCGCGACAAGCTCGACAACGGCCGAAAGGTGGCGATCCTGATCCTGGAGTTCTTCGACCGTCACGGCGTCACGGTGCGTCGCGGCGACCTGCGCCGCACGGTGCCGCAGAAGCTCGAGCAATACGGTTCGCCTACTGCAATTTGAGGTGCGTGTGCCGTAGGTGACAGCGCTCAGGTTCTGGGGAATGATCGAAAATGGAAGGGAAGCGCTCCCGGTGGGGCGGCTGGCCTTCAAAGCCAGAGAGGGCCGCCAGACGGTTCTTAGTGGGTTCGACTCCCACTCTCTTCCGCCAAGTTCCTTGTCTTTTCGGCGCTTTGTCTTTTCGAGCGACCAGCTATGCGCCGGCAAAGTTGCAGGTTCGACAGGATTATGATAAGAAATTAACTACCTTGGTGGGAGTGCGCTTCCGCCGCCCATCAGCCTCATTCGGCCCGCCCGCGTCCCGTTCCCAGGCGCTTTGGTGGGCTTTTTCATGTCCAGGGAGTTGTCGATGTCCCCGATCATCCGTCGCCACCGGATCACCGCCGCCTCGCCCACGCCCGAAAAGCTCGCGACGTTCCTGCGTCACCTCGAGGAGAGCGGCTCGGTGAGCTTCGCCGCCGAGCGCACCGGCATCGGCCGCAACACCGTCCCCCCAGCACCGTCCACAAGCGGCGCAAGGCCGATCCCGAATTCGCGCGCGGCTGGGAGAAGGCGGTGGCGATGGCGGTCGAGACGCTGCGCGACATCGCCATCGCCCGCGCCCGCGACGGCACCGAGCGCGAGCTGTGGCGGCGCGGCCGGCGGGTGGGCACGATCCGCGAGTACGACAACCGCCTGCTGCAGTTCCTGCTGCGCGCGCTTCAGCCAGAGGTCTACGGCCGGCGCGGACCGTCGCGAACAATCTGAACAATCCGAACACGAACAGAATCGAAGACGCGTTGGTGTCCTTTCTGGCGGGCCTGAAAGGCCCTGATTACGGGCGTTTTTTCGAGGGCTGTTCTTGAAAAACGCGATTTGGTGCGATTCGGTGTCCGAAAAAGCAGATTGCTCCAAGCTTCCTGCCATAATCTCGTTCCGGTTGACCTGTATCAACCCGGCAGCCGACCGGGCGGTCATGTTGATCGAGATAGTCCGGGCGGGTATCACCCGGGAACATGCGACCCGCTGTGGCGTTTCAATCGCTTCGGCGGCGACTGCAGGTTTACGCGTCCGCCAAATCCCCGGCCGAGCCGGGTACAACCGAGAGGAATGACAATGTTGCGATCAGTTCTGGCGACGGCAAGTGCCGCACTGTTGCTCGTGGCCGCCGCAAGCGGGGCCCAGGCTCAGACTCCCAGCAAGTCCGGCGCCAACGTCGGCTCGCTGACCTGCACCGTCGCCGGTGGCATGGGCTTTATCTTCGGATCGTCCAAGGATCTGAGCTGCCTGTTCACCCGTACCGACGGCGTCGCCGAGAAGTATACCGGCAGCGTCAAGAAATTCGGTGTCGATCTCGGCTTCACCAAGGAAGCGCAGATGGTGTGGCTGGTGTTCGCGCCCGGCAACATCACCCCCGGTGCCCTGACCGGCGGCTATGTCGGCGCCACGGCGTCGGCCACGGTCGGCGTCGGTGTGGGCGCCAACGTCCTGATCGGCGGTGGCAGCGGGCAGGTTACCCTGCAGCCGGTCAGCGTCGAAGGCAGCAAGGGCCTGAACGTTGCCGCTGGCTTGGCCGAGGTCGCGCTCCAGTACGTCAAGTAAGCAGCGCGTCGGCCTCTCGAAGTCTCGCTGAGTCCGGCGTCGTTTTTCGATAGGCCGACGACGTCTTTGTCGACATATTTTGACCCGCCGGTACCTTGCCGGCGGGCTTTTCTTCATGAGGTCAATGACGCCATGCATGAGGGAGTGCCCTCCAACTACACACCATTCCTCGAGAGTGACGGCTACATCGGCCTGAGTGGCCCCTATTATTGGGCGAAGGAGCCTTCGGGGCTCGTGGTCTACGGGTTCCAGAGCGATGCCCGGCACGCCAATCCCAACGGTGTTCTGCATGGCGCGGCCATCACGACCTTTGTCGATACATTTCTGGGCCACGCCGTGGTTGCCGCGACAGGACGACCCTGCGCCACGGTGGCGCTGAACACCCAGTTCGTCGCCGGTATTCCCACCGGAGGCTGGATTTCAGGCCGCGCGACGGTCCGCAAACTTACCCGGACCCTGGCTTTCCTGGACGCCGAGGTAAGCGCCCAAGAAGTCCTGCTGCTGACCGCCTCGGCCATTTTTCGGGTCTTTGAGGATCGGCCAGCGCAGAACAGGTCGGCGGTTCAGCCGTGAGTCGGCGGCTCTCGGATTTGTCCGGCCATTCAAAGACTTGCGAGGATCGGATCGGACAGTCCCCGAACATTTCGCGTTCGGAAATTCAACGCAGTGGCGCTTGCCGGCAGCCCGCCGGTCGGGTCAACTTGACCCCATCATGCCGACTGCCGCCGAGACCCTGATCGCCCGCTTGCAGGCCGACTGCACCGCCGCCGAGACGGCCGAGCGCTCGGTGCGCGCCAATGTCGAGGCGCAGATCAAGGCAGCCGAACAGGCCCGTGCCTTTGCCTGGCGACGGTTGAGTGCCCTGTCCGACATGGCCCGCGTTGCCGCTCTGGAGCCCGACCGCGAGCTTGCCGTCGAGCGCCAGCTCGAGGCGCTGTTTCGCGAGATCGGCTGGATCGAGGGCGGTCTGGCCGAATTGGGGGAGGGCGCGCGCCCGCTGCTCGACTGGCTGCGGCCGATCGCGGAGGCATTGCATGTCGAGGCCCATCCCCTTCCGGCCGCTGCCGCCGGGACCGAAGCGCAGATGGCCATCGACTCGCCGCTCGCCGATCCCATTGCGGCGTTTCGGGCTTTCGAAGCCTGGTACGAGGCCGAGCGCGGCGAGCCGTTTCTGCAGGTGTATGAGCGCTACATGCCGGC
>JAUXST010000301.1 GCA_030679805.1 Reyranella sp.
TTGAGCCTCTCGGGGCGGACCCTGGAGAAGCATCGGACCTACGGCACGGGGCCGACCTACCGGAAGATCGGCGGCCGTGTCGTTTATGCTCTGGACGACCTCCGTGCCTGGGCCGACCGCGGCACCAAGACCTCGACCTCCGATCCCGGTGCCGGGACCGTGCTGCCGGCCAAGCCGCACATGGCGGCGGCCTATGCCGCCCGAGTTCGGCGCTGATCGGCCAGGGGAGCGATGTGTCGTTACAGCCCAGGCGGACGTCCGAGCGAGACCAACTCGACCTGTTCCGCGCGCTCCCGGGCGACCTGGCAGCGCGCGACGCACAGGACCTCATGGCCTATCCGTTCTTCTCTCTCGCGAAGTCGAAACGCGTCCTGCCGATCGATTACCGAACCGGCGCCGTCGCCATCCGGGTCGAGGCCGTGCCCGACCACGGCATGGCGACCATCTGGGACGCCGACGTGCTGATCTGGGCTGCTTCACAGATCGTCGAGGCGAGAGACGTCGGATTGAAGACGTCCCGTCTGATGGCGGCCACTCCCTACGAGATCCTGACCTTCGTCGGCCGCGGTACCGGCTCGAGGGATTACGATCGCCTGAAGGCCGCGCTCGACCGTTTGCAATCGACCACCGTGCTGACCTCCATCCGCCAGCCGGCAGAACGGCGGCGTCACCGCTTCTCCTGGATCAACGAATGGAAGGAGACCGCCGACACCAACGGCCGGCCGCTCGGGCTCGAGCTGATCCTGCCCGATTGGTTCTATGCCGGTGTCCTGGATGATGCACTGGTGCTCACCATCGACCGGGCATACTTCGACCTGACGGGTGGGCTGGAGCGCTGGCTCTACCGCGTCGTGCGCAAGCATGGCGGTCGCCAGGCCGGCGGCTGGAGCTTCGATTTCCTGCACCTGCACGCCAAATCCGGCAGTCTCTCGCCACCCAAGCACTTCGCCTACGACGTGCGCGAGATCGTGCGCCGCCAGACGCTGCCGGGCTACCGGCTGGTCATCGAGCGCGGTCCGCGCGGCGCGGAGCGTCTCGCCTTCACACCGGTTTTGCGCGATCCGGCGACATTGCGCCAAACCGCTCGTCCTGGGGACAAGCTGTGACTCGCCTCGTGCTATCGGGGACGGCGCCTATCGTGCCATCGGGGACCCGATCCTCGTGCTATCGGGGACCGAAATCGCCTGAAAGTCTT
>JAUXST010000188.1 GCA_030679805.1 Reyranella sp.
GCCGGCACGGCGTGTAGACGTGCCAGAATCTCGCCGAGCTGGCCTGCGATCTTCTGGCGCGCCGATTCGTACGGCGGATCGCGCAGCAGCTTGCGGGCGATCGCCGTGCCGCCGATCCGGCGCATGACGAAGCCCTCGCCCAGCCCGTCGCCGGGGGCCAGTTCGAACAGCACTTCCGGCGCGCGCACGCCGGCCTGGAAGGCCGCGCGCAGGACACGGAATTCGGTGGCGCGGTCGATCGAGACAGATCGATCGGTTTCGGCCTTGCTTCGGGGAATCCCGAGGGTCGGCGGGTCGCGGCGCAGGATCAGTTCGTGGCAGGTGACGTCCACGACGGCATCGAAGCTCCAAGTCTGGCGTGAGGCGCCGCCCGATTCACGGCGGAGCCTCTCGATGGCGGCGGCCCCGCCGAAGTGGCGGCCGGCCACCTGGGCCAGGACGGCTGCGACATTTTCTGCTTCGGTCGGAGTGTGAACGGTCATTTACCGTGACTGTGGCACAGGCCCATCTGCGTGATAAGAGGGCGCGCGTGGTAAGAGGGCCGCGCCTTGGACGGATTGGTGGGGAGAAAGCACAGTGGCGAATGAATTTGCGGCCATGAACGGCCTCTTTCTGGAAGACCTCAAGCCCGGCATGTCGGCGATGTTCGGCAAGACGGTGACCGAGGCCGATATCGCGGGCTTCGCCGGCGTCTCGGGCGACACCAACCCCATTCACCTTCATGACGGCTTTGCCCGCAGCACGCGCTTCGGCCAGCGCATCGCCCACGGCATGCTGAGCGGCAGTTTCATCTCGACGGTGATCGGCACCAAGCTGCCCGGTCCTGGCGCGGTCTATATCTCCCAGACCATGAATTTCATGGCGCCGGTGCTGATCGGCGAGACCATCACCGCGGTGGCCACAATCACCGCCATCGACGACAAGCGCCGCCGGGTGACGCTCAAGACCCAGTGCCTGAACGGCGACAAGGTCGTGATCGACGGCGAGGCGACGGTCCTGGTGCCCCGGCGCGACGTGGCATGAGCTTGATTCCAACTTTCGACGATTGGCGCGAGATGCCGGCCGCCTGGCAGGGCGGCGTGGTGGCGCTCGGCAACTTCGACGGCGTGCATCGCGGCCACCAGGCGTTGATTGCCGATGCCGGCCGGCAGGCCCAGGCGCTGGGCGTGCCGCTGGTGGCGCTCACCTTCGAGCCGCATCCGCGCGGCTTCTTCGTGCCCGACACCGGGCCGTTCCGGCTCACCCTGGCGCCGGCCAAGCGCCGGCTGCTGGCGCACTACGGCGTGCAGGCCGTGCTCACCCAGCGTTTCGACGCCGCCTTCGCCACCCTCTCGGCCGACGCCTTCATCGGCGACGTGCTGCTGAAGGGGTTGGGCGCGCGCCATGTCGTGTGCGGCTATGATTTCACCTTCGGCGCCCGCCGCGGCGGCAACGTCGAGCGTCTGCGCGCCGAGGGCGAGGCGCGCGGCTTCGGCGTCACCGTGCTCGAGCCGGTCATGCGCGAGGGCGAGATCTATTCCTCGACCCGCATCCGCGAGGCGCTGCGCGCCGGCATGGCCAAGGAGGCAGCCGAGCTGCTGGGCCACCCCTGGGAGATCGAGGGCACGGTCGAGTTGGGCGACCAGCGCGGTCGCACGATAGGCTTTCCGACCGCCAACGTGGCGCTGGGTGAACACTTGCGACCGCGGTTCGGCGTTTACGCCGTGCGCGCGCTGGTCGATGGCCAATGGTGCAATGCCGTGGCCAACCTCGGGCGGCGCCCCACCTTCGGCAAGTTGCAGGAGAATTTCGAGGTCCACCTGTTCGATTTCACGGGCGACCTCTACGGCCAGACGCTGCGGGTGGCGCTGGTCGATTTCATCCGGCCGGAGATGAGGTTCGCGGGCCTCGATGCGCTGAAGGCCCAGATCGCGGCGGACGGCGAGGCGGCCAAGCGGGTCTTCGCCCAGCAGGCCTAGCTACGAATGGGGGGACTGCAGGTGCGCCAGAAGCTCCGCGCCGGTCTCTGCGAGCAGTGCCGTGAACGCCGGGGAGGTCGGACCGCCGATCAGCCACTCCGCATAAGCCAGCCAGACCTTGGCGCCGCGTCGCCGCGCCACTGCGGCGGCTTCCTCGGCGGTCGCGCGCGCGCGATCGGCAAGGCCTGCGCGTAACTGGACATAGGCCAGGTCGCCCAGCATGCGCGCTTCGTTCTCCAAGCCTACCTGACGCTGGCGCGCCAGACGTAGCGCGCCGCTCAGGGTCGTCGTTGCTTCGGAGAATTCGCCTCGCATGGCTTGCCCCAGGCCGGCATAAGCCCGGCCATAAACCATGAGATAGGGATTGCCACTCTTCTCGCCCAGGCGATAGGCGGCCGCGCTGTGCTCGGTGGCGAGGGTGACGTCTCCGGTGCCCCAGGCGACGTCAATCATCGTTGCGTGTGCCTGCAGCCGATGCAGCACGTCCACTGTCGATTCGTCGGCCGCAACCAGTTCGGCGGCCAACGAACGGGCCTCATCATAGCGGCCCATCATGGCGAGGGTCTGGCCGCGCATGCCCTTGACCCAGATTTCAACCCGGAAACCCAGCGTCTGCTGGTCCAATTCCTCGACCTTGTCGACATTCGCAAGCGCCAAGTCATTGTCGGCGAGGGCGGCGCGCAGGTCACCCGCGAGCCGCAGCGCATGGCACCTGATGGTTGTCAGCACCGTCGCAAGGCCGGCGTGCTTGAGCGGATCGAGCATGGCGCGCGCCTCGCTCACCTTGGCGACATAGTCGACAGCCGAACCGGTGCTGCCCAGCGCTCGGCCGTAGGCGGCGGTGACCAGCATGATTGCCCGCATGTCACCGAGGGAACGCGCAATCTCCAGCGCTTCGGTATAGTAGGGCTCGACGTCGGCCGCCGTCAGTCCCTCGCGCCAGGCAAAGTTCACGATCTGGCCGCTTGCCATCAGCAGGGGATAGCGTGCCGGCCCTTCCAGCGGCAGGCCGAGCAACAACCGGCGCACGCGCTTCCACGCATCGAGCGCCTGGGCCGGGTCGCGCGTGCCGTGCCACATCGCGGCCTTCATGTTGTACGACGCGGCCTGCGGAAGGTTTCCCGCTTCCTCGAGGTGGTAGGCGATGAAGCCGGCTTGCGCGCCGCCGGGGTCAGGCAAGGTCTTTTCCAATTCGGCGGCGACGGCGGCATGCAGGGCGCGCCGGCGGTCAGATACGAGAGAGCGGTAAGCCACCTCCTGGAGCATTGGATGCTTGAACGCGAACGTGCCGGCGGGCGGTCCGCCGGTTTCATAGACCAGTCCGGCCGCCGATAGGCGGTGCAGCGCCATGCTCACCGCCGATTCCGCGATTCCCGCGACATGCTCCAGAATTGGCGCCATGAATTCGCGACCGATGACGGCAGCCGTCTGTAGCAACGAGCGTTCCATCTCGGGCCGACTGTCGATGCGGGCCGCGACGATTGCCTGCACGTTGTCGGGGACCAGCCGCATGTCGGGCGCGCGCAACAACCGGTAGGCGCCGGCCTCGCCGGCGAGGTGACCGCTGTCGGCGAACTTGCGCACCAGCTCCTCGATGAAGAACGGATTGCCGCGCGCCCGGTCGGCGATCAGCGGCAGCAACGACGACACGGACTCGTCGTCGCCCAGAAGGTGAGCCGCCAGCGCATCGGCGGCGGTCTGGCGAAGCGGCGCGAGGGAGATCTGGTCGTAATGGTCGCCCCGCATCCATGGTGCGGCGTAGCCGGGCCGGAAATTCACCAGCAGCAGGAGACGCGTGCCGACCAAGGCCTCGGCCAGCACTTCGATCAGCGACTCGCTGCCCGAGTCCATGAAGTGGAGGTCTTCGAGCAGGATGACAGCCGGCGTGGTCGCCCCGGCCGCGCGCGCAAGGCGGCGGAAGAGCGCCTCGAGACGGTCGCGACGGGTTCCCGGATCCATTTTGGGCAGTGCGGGGCCGCCGGCGCCAATGCCGAGGAAGTCTGCGAGCAGTGGCAGTTCGACCTCCAAAGCGGGATCGATGCGCTTTAGCACTTCAGTCGCCTTGGACCGGCTTTGCTCGGCCGGATCGTCCGGGGCGATCTCGAAGAACGCCTTGACGATGTCGATGACCGGCTCGAACGGCGTGGCACGGCTGTGTGCCAACGCCCGCCCTTCGAGCACGCGCACGCCGCGCGCGCGGCATCGCTCG
>JAUXST010000198.1 GCA_030679805.1 Reyranella sp.
CATGGCGCGATGGTGACGGAGACCGAGGACGACGCCGAGGGAGCGCTGCTCGAGCTGTTGCGCGGTGTGGTCGGGCCCGACGTGCCGATCGTTGCCACACTCGATCTGCATGCAAACGCCACGGTACGCATGGCGAAGAACGCCAACGCCTTGGTGAGCTACCGCACCTATCCGCACATCGATGGCTACGAACGCGCGACGCAGGCGGCGGCGCTGATCGAGGAGGCGATGGCGGGCCGGAAGCAGCCTCGCTGCCTGCTGGTCCAGCCCGCCATGCTGGAAGGCGCCGACCATGGCCGCACGACACAGCCCGGACTGATGCGCGACCTGCTGGCCAAGGCAGACGTGTTTGAAAAGGAGCCAGGCATCAACGTCGTTTCCATCCAGGCGGGCTTCACCTGGGCCGACATCCCGGTGACCGGCCCGTCGGTGGCCGTGAGTTACGAGCCGGCGGTCGAGGCCCGCGCCAAGGCGATCGCGCAGGCACTGATCGACGAGATCTGGAAGCGGCGCGACGAGAGCTCGTCCGACTACAGATCGGTTGCGGACGGAATCGCCGCGGCCCGCGCCGGTGTGGGCAAGAAGGGGCCGCTGGTGATCGCCGACGGCACCGACAATCCGGGCGGTGGCGGCTACAACGACACCACGCCGGTGCTGCAGGCGCTGATCGACGCCAAGGTCGAGAACGTGGCCTTCGGCACGATCTACGATCCTGCCACGGTGCTGCAGGCGATGAAGGCGGGCGTCGGCGCCGAGATCGACGTCTCCCTGGGCGGCCATACCGACGCCTCCATGGGAGCGCCGGTGAAGGCCCGTGCGATCGTGAAAATGCTGTCCGACGGTTTCTTCAAGAACGACGGGCCGATGAACGCCGGAGTCGAGACGCAGATGGGTCCGACGGCGGTGCTGCGCCTCGGTGGTATCGACGTGGTGACCATCTCCAGCCGCATCCAGACCATCGACCTGCAGGTCTTCCTGAGCCAGGGCATCGATCCCACGACGAAGAGCGTCCTCGTGGTCAAGAGCGTGCAGCATTTCCGCGCCGCCTACGCGCCGATCGCGCGCGAGATCGTGTTGGTCGATTCGGGCGGCATCTGTTCGCCTGACATCCACAAGCTGAAGTTCACCAAGCTGCGCCGGCCGATCTGGCCGTTCGACGGTGTCAACGATCCCTATGCGGGAGCGCACGCATGAGCTTCACGCGCGAAGCGCCGCTGCCCGGCGCGTCCTTCGGTGCGGCGCTGCGCTTCGACGGTGGTGCCGGTGAGATTGTCGCGGCTGCCGAACGCGATGCCAAGGCGCTGCCGGCAGCACTGGCCGAAGCCAAGGGCTTGCTGCTGATCCAGGGGATGGGCGCGATCGCCGACGATCCCGACCTGCTTATTCACCTGAGCCGGGTCTTCGGGCCGGAGGTCGAGGATTATCACCACACGCTCACCGATCCGAAATCGGTGCACGTGTCGGTGCCGGAGATCCTGCTGGTCTCGAACATGCCGCCGGTCGGCAAGGCGCCACCCAAGCGACCCGAGCCGCCGCTGGCCGCCGACGGGCTGATCCCGGTGCAATATCCGCATCGCAAGGGCTGGCACACCGACCAGAGCTATCGCCGGCCGCCGCCCGACATCTCGCTGTTCTATGCCGTCACGCCCGCTGCTCGGGACACCGGCCAGACGCTGTTCGCCAATGGGATCCTGGCCTACGAGGCATTGCCGGCGGCGCTCAAGGCCAAGGTCGACAAGCTCGAGGGGCTGCACGCCCAGCCGGGTTCCGGCCGTTCGCGCGCGGCGGCACTTGCCGGCACCATGCCGCGCGCCTTCGCCGCCCACGAACGCTCGCAGCGTCAGCCGGTCGTGCGCACGCATCCGGTCACCGGCGAACGCACGCTCTACCTCTGCGAATGGGGCCAGATGGACTGGTTCGAAGGACCGTTCGTCGATATGGAGCCCGGCCCGCATGGCGCCGGTGCAGTGCTGCTCGACGAGGTCATGGCGCACCTGACGGAGCGGCGCTTCTGTTACGCCCATGAATGGACGCAGGGCGACCTGCTGATCTGGGACAATCGCTGTCTCGTCCATGCCGCAACATGGTTCGACGGCGACAGCGAAGGGCGCCTGATGTGGCGCACGACCGTTCACGGCAATCCCGGCGCTTATTATGCCGGAGAGAAGAAGAGCTGGATCCCGGTCGCCGCGCGCTGATTCGTCAGCGCGGCCGACGGTCTGATCGATCAGTAGAGGAGACTGCTTTCCCGACGCACGCGGAAGCCGTC
The DNA here is from genome assembly GCA_030679805.1 of Reyranella sp. Classification (GTDB taxonomy): domain Bacteria; phylum Pseudomonadota; class Alphaproteobacteria; order Reyranellales; family Reyranellaceae; genus Reyranella. The sequence continues at coordinate 2,270 of JAUXST010000198.1, forward strand.
CAGCGCCGGCGACCAAGTCTGCGCTATCTCGCGAGGATCGACTTGCGCCTTGATCGCGGCGAGAGACTCCCGGGAACCGATCATGCCGAGCGTCTTGTCTATCGCGAAACGGTC
>JAUXST010000205.1 GCA_030679805.1 Reyranella sp.
CTGGACAATAGCCGCCTCGTGTCCGAGTTCGGCATCCAGTACCGTCCGTTTCGGGAACGGGTGCTGCAGATTATCAATGCCACCCGGCACCGCGCTGGACTGCCGCCTCTCACCGCACCTTGAACACCAGCTTGCCCTTGAGGTGGCGTGCCTTGCTGATCTGCACGGCTTCCACGGCGTCGGCCAGGCTGAAGAGCCTGACGGGCGGCGGGCGGACCGCGCCTGTCCGAAGGAGATCGGCGATGCGTTCGCGCGGCGCCCGGGCGCGGCCGCCCGCCGGCCGCAGGGACGCGACGTCGTCGCGGTCGGGCTTGGGCGCCTGCGCACCGGAGGCAATGAAGGCCGCCCGTCCGCCAGGCTTGAGAACCGCGAACGACTGCATGGCGACGTCGCCGCCCACGGTGTCGAACACCGCGTCGACATTGCTCACGACCGTCCGGAAGTCGGTGGCGTTGTAGTCGATCACCTGGTCGGCGCCGAGTTCGCGCATCCAGGCGAGGTTGCCGGCGCTTGAGGTGGTGATGACGCGGGCGCCGAGATGCTTGGCGAGCTGGATGGCGAAACTCGCGACGCCGCCCGCGCCGCCCTGGATCAGGATGGTCTCGCCGGCCTTCAGCTTCAGCGTGTCCTCGATCGCCCGGATTGCCGTGAGACCGGTCAGTGCGAGGGCGGTGGCGTCGACATGCGATAGGGCAGGCGGCTTCCTGGCGACGATGGCGGCGCCGATCGCGATCTTCTCGCAATAGGTCCCGTCGCGGCCGGCTTCCAGCACGCCGAACACCTCGTCGCCGATCTTCAGGTCCCCGACGTCCGCGCCCACATCCGCACCGAGGGCACTCACCACGCCGGAGAAGTCGCGCCCCAGGATCACCGGGAAGCTCGGCTGGGCGTATTCGCCGGCGCATACCTTCCAGTCGGCGCCGTTCACGCTGGCGGCATGGATATCGACCACGATCTGGCCCGGCGCGGGCGACGGATCGGGAAGGTCGCCGACCTTCAGGACCTCGGGTCCGCCGAATTGTTCGATGTAAGCAGCCTTCATGGTGTGCTGGCCTTTGCCGTGAGAGTTGGGAAGCGGTCGTGCCGCCGGCATCATAGCCGAATGTGGCCCAACACTCTCTTTCAGGCCAGCAGGCGTCCGATCGCCCAGCCGGACGCGGCGACGACGGCTCCGGCGAACGCCAGCGGAATCGCCAGTGCAACGAGGGGGTGGATGTTGTTCAGCCGGCGGAAGAGATTGCATAGGAAGCCGACCGCGACCTGCGGCGGCGTGCTCGGGCTCTTGGAATATTCCATCGCCGCCTTCACGACGTAGAACACGCTGGTGTTGGCGGCGAGCGCGGCCCGCCCCCCGATCCGCCCGAGGAGCGCGGCGCCGCGGGGCGTGACCAAGTAGTTGCACTTGAGGAGGATGCGCTGGCGATCGGCGGGGTTGTATTGCCCCTCGACCCAATGCAGCTCACGGTGAAAATCCAGCAGGCCGAAATCGTAGGTCGCAAACGCCTTTTCGACGCGGCTGTCGTGGAACACGACCTTGTAGGTCGCGTCGGACTGCAGGTAGATCAGGGCGCGCACCACCACGCTGCCCGACAGGAAGCGGAGGTTGCCGTCGTAATGCCGGTCGAACAGGCCCTGGTCCCCGCCACGGTCCTTGTTGTAGTGCGACACGTAGAGTTCGTCGGTGTGCTTCATCGGCGCGATGACGCTGCCCATGGGAACGTGGGCAGCGATCAGGGAGCGGATGAGCGGGCCGTCGCGCAGCCGGTCGATCCGCTCGATCACGGCGGCGGGCAGGGTGCGGACATAGACATGCTTGGACGGCCGCTGCAGCAGCTCCTCGCGATAGAGATCTTCTATCCATCGCACGAGACCGTCGATCGCGGCCCGGTCGGCGGGATCGTCGAACCGGCCGAGCGTCGCGGGAAAGCGCCGCGAAATCTGGACCTGCGGCTGGGACTCCGCGCCCTGGCCGGCCCAATTCAGCATGCTGTTCATGAGGCTCTCCTTGCGGGTTCTTGCGCGTAGCAGCGATAGAGCACCCAGGCGCAGGCGACGGCTGCCGCCGCCAGCACTGCGCCCACCGGCGTGAGGGGCAGGGCTGCAAAGGCGGCCCCGAGCAGGACGGCGGCGAAGACGAGGCCGCCGCCGGTCCGCACGCTGCGGCCGTGCCGCGGGCCGGCCAGCTCCATCACGAGCAGCCCGATGTTGAGCGCGACATGCAGGCAGGCGAGCGGTCCCCAGGCCTGCGCGAACGCCGAGTTGATCAGGGTGCCGCCGAAGGCCGCGACGTTTCCCAGGATCATCGGGTGGGTGACGAGCGAATAGGGAAAGGCGGTGATCCTTCGCGGCGGCAGGCCCGCCACCTCGCGACCGTAATAGGTCCGGTCGAACCCCAGGACCGAAGCGGCCCGGACGTTCAACCCAATGCCGACGACAATGACCGCGAGGGACGCGAGGTCGAGCGGCGCGGCGAGGTAGACCGCCGCGAGGGCTGCGACCGAGACGGTCTTCATCGCCACCGCATCGCGCTTGAAGACATCGAACGAGGGCGCGCCAAAGGCGACGGCGAGCCAGTAGAGATAGTAGTGCCAGAAGCTCAGCAGCCAGACCGCGCGCGGCAGGCTTTCATCGAGCGCGGCCCCGATCAGGACCGCCAGGACGAACAGCCCGCAGGCCAGCGTCGAGCCATTGCGCCCGAC
>JAUXST010000216.1 GCA_030679805.1 Reyranella sp.
CCGCGCTCGCGCAACTTGGCGGCGGCGTCGCCGCCGATCTCGAAGCCCCAGGCGCAGTAGACCAGCGCCTTGGCGCCGCGCGGCAGGGACGCTGCGATCTCGTCGATCTTGTCGGGCGGTGCCCGGCGCGCGCCGCGCAGCCGCACCGGCACTGTCGTGGCGTCGGCCTCCAGGCGGGCGTCGATCACGATGAGGTCAGGATCGGCCTCGAGCATTTTGCGTGCGTCAGGTGTCGTCACCATGTGCGGCTTCTTCTCGGGCGTGGTGCCGTCGAAGCGGGCGGCAACGCGCGCCCAGGCGATGTTGGCCATGAAGGCATCGACATAGGCGCCGACGTTGGCGCCGAAGTCGATGTGATAGGAGTGCTCGTACATGTCGAGCGCCAGCACCGGCGTGCCGCCGGCCAGGCCGTGCGTATGGTCGGCCGCCCACACGTTGGAGAGCGACCCGTCGCGCGGCGAGCGCGTCAGCAGCACCCAGCCCGAGCCGCCGCCCAGCGCCTTGCCCATGGCGACGAACTCGGCGCGCCATTTGGCGAGCGATCCGAAGTCGCGCACGATTGCCTCGGCCAGGGCGTCACCTCCATTGTCGTTGGATGGATCGCCGCCGCCGGCCTCGCCCAAATTCTCGAAATAGATCTCGTGCAGCAGCATCGAGTTGGTGGCGATCAGCTCCTCGCGCTTCAGTCCGTTCAGGCGAAAGCCCGGGGCGCTGGCCGGGTCGAGGGCGGCGAGGTCCCCGCGGATCACGTTCAGCCGGCGCACCGCGCCGCCGTAGTTGTTCTCGTAGTGGCTGGCGATCAGGCGGGCGGAGAGTCCTTTTAGCCGGGGCGGCTTGAAGGAGATCGGTCGGGTGTGGAAAGACATCGTGTTCCCTTCGGTGATACACTCGTTTCAACGTCAAAATACGCTTGCCCAATGGGAACGCAAGAGAAAAATGATACAAATGTTGCATTCACTATTTACAATATGATACGGATGGACGATGTCAGGGAATGAGACCCCCGAGGGCGCGCGGTGGCTGCTGCTGATCCATCAACTGCCAGCCAAGCCCGCCTACGCGCGGGTCAAAATCTGGCGGCGGCTGAAGGGGCTGGGGGCGGTGACAGTGAAGAACTCCGTCTATGCGCTGCCGGCCAATGCCGAGACGCGAGAGGACTTCGCCTGGCTGGTCAAGGAGATCGCCGAGCTGGATGGCGAGGCCTTCGTCTGTGAGGCGCTGCTGGTCGACGGCATCAGCGACGCCGAGGTCCAGGCGCTGTTCGATTCGGCGCGCGACGAGGACTACGGCGGGATTTCCGCCGTCGCGCGCGAGCTTGCCGGCGCCAGCGCGACGCGCGCCGAACTCGCGACCCAGGTGGCGCGGCTGCGCCGCCAGCTCGATGAGATCGTCGCCATCGACTTCTTCGGCGCCGATGGGCGCGAGCCGGCCGAGGGGCTGGTCTCCGGTCTCGAGGCCGGACTGCAACGGGAGGAGACGGACGTGAGCACATCACCCGCGCCATCGGCGGCACCGGACACGTCCGGAGATCTGAAGGGCCGCGTCTGGGTCACCCGGCAGGGCGTGCAGATCGATCGCATCGCCTCGGCGTGGCTGATCCGCCGCTTTATCGATACCGCCGCGCGCTTCAAGTTCGTGCCGGGCACGGGCTATGCCGCCCAGCCGGGCGAGCTGCGCTTCGACATGTTCGAGGGCGAGTTCACGCACCGCGGCGAGCGCTGCACCTTCGAAGTATTGGTGGCGGAGTCCGGCCTCGACGATCCGGCGCTCGGCGCCATCGCCGAGATCATCCACGATATCGACCTCAAGGACGGCAAGTACGGCCGCGAGGAGGCCGCGGGCATCCGCACCCTGATCGCCGGCATCGCCTCGGCGCACAACGACGACCCCCAGCGTCTGCAGCGCGGCGCCGCCGTCTTCGACGATCTCTACGAGTCCTTCCGGAGCGCACGATGAGCAGTCCCGACCACGGCGTCCCCTTCTCCGAAGCCGTGAAAGTGTGGGCCCGTGTCGCGGCACTCTCCTTCGGCGGACCAGCCGGCCAGATCGCCGTGATGCATCGCATCGTCGTCGAGGAGAAGAAGTGGATCGGCGAGCAGCGTTTCCTGCAGGCGCTGAACTACTGCACCCTGCTGCCCGGCCCCGAGGCGCAGCAGCTCGCCGTCTACATCGGCTGGCTGATGCACAAGACCATGGGTGGGTTGGTCGCCGGCACCTTGTTCGTGCTGCCCGGCCTGCTCGCCATCATGGCGCTTTCCTGGATCTACGTGCTGCTGGGCAAGGTGACGCTGGTGCAGGGCCTGTTCTTCGGGCTGAAGGCCGCCGTGCTGGTGATCGTGGTCGAGGCGGTGCTGCGCGTCGGCAAGCGTGCCTTGCGCAATAACGTCATGCGCGCGGTCGCGGTCGCGGCCTTCGTCGCCATCTTCTTCTACGACGTGCCGTTCCCCATCATCATCATCGGCGCCGGCATCATCGGCTTCACGGGCAGCAAGCTCGGCTGGCCGGCGTTCCAGGCGGGCGGCGGCCACGGCAATCTGGGTGCCGCCCACGTGACCGATGCCCAGTCGGTGCTGGGCGAGCAAACGCCGGCGCATGCCCGTCCGAACCTGCGCTGGTCGCTCACCGTGGCGTCGGTGTTCCTGGCTCTCTGGCTCGTGCCGGTGGCGGCGCTCTATTTCGGCCTGGGCGGCGACAACGTCTTCGCCCAGATCGCGGTGTTCTTCAGCAAGATGGCCGTGGTCACCTTCGGTGGTGCCTATGCCGTGCTGGCCTACGTGGCGCAGCAGGCGGTCGATCACTATCACTGGGTGACGGCCGGCGAGATGCTGGACGGGCTCGGCATGGCCGAGTCGACGCCCGGTCCGCTGATCATGGTCACGCAGTTCGTGGGCTTCCTCGCCGCCTGGCGCACACCGGGTTCGCTCAATCCGCTGCTTGCCGCGACGCTGGGCGGCTTGCTCACCACCTGGGTCACCTTCACGCCCTGCTTTCTCTGGATCTTCTTCGGCGCGCCGTTCGTCGAGGCGCTACGCGCCAACAAGGCGCTGTCGGCCGCGCTCTCCACCATCACCGCCGCGGTCGTGGGCGTGATCCTGAACCTCGCCGTCTGGTTCGGCCTGCAGGTGCTGTTCTCGGACCTGAAGCCGGTGCGTTTCCTGGGCGCCGCGGTCGACCTGCCGGTGCTGGCCTCGGCCAATCTCCCGGCCATGGCGCTGGCGGCGGCCTGCGCGGTCGCCATCTTCCGCTTCAAGTTCGGCATGATCCCGGTGCTGCTCGCCAGCGCCCTGGCCGGTGTCGTCTACTCCCAGGTGCTCAGTGCGATCTAGGCGGGGCCTTTCTCCCGAGGGCCAGGGGACGAATCGGCGTAGAGTAGGGCACCATCACCTTTGACCTAGGGTGAAGGCCGGATTTTTTGCGGGGTGACCATGCTTGCCGTCGAACTGGCCATCGTCGTCGGGCTGATCGTGCTCAACGGCTTTCTCGCGATGTCGGAACTGGCGCTGGTGTCGGCCAAGAGGCCGCTGCTGGAGCAGATGGTCCGCGATGGATCGCGGGGCGCCGGCGTCGCGCTCGAGCTGACGGGCGATCCCGGCCGGCTCCTGTCGACGGTTCAGATCGGCATCACGCTGGTGGGCATCGTCGCCGGCGCCTTCAGCGGTGCCACCATCGCCGAGCGCGGCGACGCGTGGCTCGAAAGCCAGGGCATGCCGACGCGCTTCGCCGAACCCTTGGCGTTCGCCGTCGTGATCGTGACGATCACCTATTTCTCGGTCGTGCTGGGCGAACTCGTCCCCAAGCAGGTCGGCCTGCATAACGCCGAGCGGGTCGCAGTGATCGTGGCGAGGCCCATGCAGATCCTTGCCATGGTGGCCAGTCCGGTCGTGGGCTTGCTCGCCTGGTCCGCCCGGCTCGGCCTTCGCCTGCTCGGGCAGTCGCGGCAGCGGGAGTCCGGCGTCACCGACGAGGAGATCCGGACGATGATCGAAGAGGCCGAGCGGACCGGCCTGGTGGAGCCGGAGGAACGCTCGATGATCTCGCGGGTCATGCGCCTCGGCGATCGCTCGGTGCGCGCCGTCATGACGCCGCGGCCCGATGTCGAATGGCTCGACCTCCAGGACAGCGACGACGAAATCCTCGATGCCATCCGCAAATCCATGCATGGGCGGATCCTGGCTGCGAACGGCAGTATCGACGAAATCGTCGGCGCGATCCCGGTGCGGGCCGCGCTGGTCGCCGCCATGGACGAGGGTGTCGGCGCGGTTCGGGCGCTGGTCCAGAAGGTGCCGGCGGTCAGCGATCGGCTGGCCGCGATCGACGTCGTCGAACAGTTGCGCCGGTCGCCGCTCAATCTGGTGATGGTCGTCGACGAGCACGGCAGCATCGAAGGCATCGTCACCGAGGGCGACATCCTGAAGACCATCGTCGCCGATATCGAGGAAGACGACGGGGCACATATCGTACAGCGTGACGACGGCTCGCTGCTGATCGATGGCGGCTACCCGATCGATGAACTCGTCGCCCGGCTCGGCATCCCGCTGCCCACGGGCCACGGCTATCACACGGTCGCGGGATTTGCGCTCGAGAGGATGCGACGCCTGCCCAAGGCCGGCGAGTCGTTCCGCCACGGCCTGTGGCGCTTCGAGATCGTCGATGTGGACGGGCAGCGTATCGACAAGATCCTGGCGGTGCCGCAGCCCACGCTGCATCGCAGCGTCTGACGCCCGACTACCTGTCTGGCGCCAGTCTTGCCGGACGGCGGCATAGGCGGCATAAGGCGGCGGCATGAACGACACCCCCCCATCATCCGCCCCGCCTGCCGCCCCCTCGGCGCCCTCGGCCCTGCCGGACCGCCTGTCGACCAACCCCAAGAGCCCGCATTACGACGAGGCGCTGCTGGCGCGCGGCGTCGGCATCAAGTTCGACGGCGAGGAGAAGACCAACGTCGAGGAATATTGCGTGAGCGAGGGCTGGGTCCGGCTCGCCGTCGGCAAGACGGTCGACCGCAAGGGCAACCCGCTCACCATCAAGCTCAAGGGCAAAGTCGAACCCTACCTGCAGAAATAGGCCTGCAGAAATAGGCCTACCAGCGCGCGTACGGCACGAAGCGGTCGCGGCGCATGGGCTGGTCGGTGAACAGCACCAGGAAGAGCTGGGCGAAGAGCGGACCCAGGCGGGGATCGTCCGGACCGGTTGCCTCCGTCCAGCCCGTGGTCTCCGACAGTGCGAGATCGTTGCGGCAATAGACGCTGTAGACATAGACGCGGCCCGACGTGCCGGGCTTCAGGCGCGTGACGCCGTTGCACACCGCGCCGGAGCCGAGATCGTTGGCCGGGTCGAAGATCAGCACCAGCCGGTAGTCGGGATGGGGTTCCTCGACCGGCTGCGCGTAGGTGAAGGTGAGCGGCGGGCGCGGCTTGTTGGCCTGCAGCACCGGCAACAGGCGGGCCTTCACTTCGTCGAACGGGAGTGCGGGGAACGGATTGCCGGCGACGATCACGCGAAAGGTCCTGCCATCGGTCGCCGCCCAGAACTCGCTGAAGTCGTACTGCGGTGCATAGTTGACGCCGCCGACGGTCGGTCCCGCGTTCTGGCCCGTCAGTTGCACCGGCACACAGCCGGCGAACAGGGCGACGATCAGCAAGGCTGCAATGATGTCGCGCGCATGGCGCATGAAGGGCTCTCCTGAGCGTTCCCCCTGTATAAACGATTTCGACGGGCCGGAGTTGCCGACGATGCGGCCTTTCGGAAGTCGACAGGAACTCAGCCGATGATGAGCAGCAGGCGCCGGACCTCGCGCCGCCCCTCGCTGGACGGCAGTTCATCCACCGGCCGGGCGCGCGGCGGCTGCTGGCCGCTCATCAGGAGATCGTGCAGGCGCTGCCGCGTGCTCTCGGAAAGCTGGCGCAGGACCTCGTCCTCGGTGCGCCCGCTGGCCGTGGCGCCGGGCAGATCGGGCACCCATCCGACGAAGCGGCCATCGTCGGTGCGCTCGATGAGCGAGTAGTAGCAGGCGTCGAGCATAACTTTCCCCCACCTGCAATAGTGCGAAGGGCAGGGGAAATGTTCTTTGACCCAGGTCAATTTTTCAGCGGAAGCCGGCACTTGCCGGTTCATCCGCAGGCCGGCGGTGCCGTCCGATGCTCGAGTCGCTACGGTGTCGGTATCATGGAAGCCGACTTGGTTCGTGACATTGCCGTGGATGGCCCGGCCGTCTGCATTGACGGTGCCTCCGGCTACGAATGGCCGCAGTTCGCCCTGCCGCCAAGTTGGATCGGCGGACAAGGGACCGTTCCATAGGAGCAGAACACGCAGCAGTCTCCGGGCTTCGGGCGGAGCAGTGTCTTGCAGCCGCCGCATTCGTAGAAGAACTGGCAGGCGTCGGTCGGCATCGTCTCGATCTTTGTCGCGCCGCATGCCGGGCAGGTGAGGGCCGATCGAAGGATCGCGCTCATATCGGCGGCTCATACCAGAAGGTGAGGACAAGGAGCATGGTTGCCAGCATGATGGCCGCGATCCCCATCCAGCCCATGATCAGGCGTCCACGGGCGGGCTGGGCGGCGCACGCACCGCGCGCTCTGGCCCGCCATTGTCGCCACGCGACGACCCCGGCGCCCGCCAGGCAAGCGACCGCCAGGTAGAAGAGTTCCCGCTGATACGGCGCGGCCAGATAGCCGATGCCGACCAGCGAGGCCGCGCTGATCCCCAGGGTGGAGAGCGCAATCGGCAGGGCACAGCACGAGGCGACGCCGAACGCCGCCAGCAATCCGCCCGCGGCGAGTGCAGTTCCTGCCGCGTCGCCCCTGCGGTCGACGCCGGGTGGCGCAAGCAAAGCATCGGTCTTTATCTTCATATCCATTAGGTACAGCCTGTAGCGACTACAGACTCAACAGCGCTTCGATCAAAGGAATGTGATCGCCATGCCGACCAAGGACGCGTTTGCCATCGGCGCTCTCTCCGAGGAGACGGGCGTCAATATCGAGACCATCCGGTATTACGAGCGGATCGGCCTTCTGCGCAAAGCTGCCCGCAGCGCCGCCGGATATCGGCTCTACCGGGCAGGCGACGTCGCCCGTCTGTGCTTCGTTCGCCGCGCGCGCGATCTGGGATTTTCGCTCGAGGACGTGCGACGGCTGCTCGCGCTGGCCGACCGGGAATCGAGATCGTGCGAAGGCGCGAAGGAGATTGCCGAGGCGCATCTTGAGGAGGTGCGGGCCAAGCTGGTCGATCTACGACAGATGGAGCGCGTTCTTGCCGCTACGGTGAAAGCCTGCGGGCGTGGCGCGGTGCCGGATTGCCCGCTGCTCGGTTCGTTGGGCCGACTGACCTAGCCTCGCGGCCGGAGGGCGCCGCTTCGATGGGTGCCCTCACTGCATGATCACCGAGGACGCGGTCGCGGTTGGCGTACCGTTGCCCGACGGGTCGCCGCCGATGGTGAGGGCGGCCTGGAGGTCGGCCACGGCGAGCAGGAAGTCGCGCCTCGCGTCGAGCGAAGCCGCGTTCGCGGCGATGCGCACGCGGGTGTCGGCGAGATACTTGAACAGATCGACCCGCATGCCTTCGCCGACGAGGACGCCGGTGTTGTAGCGCAGCATGATCTCCTTGGAGACGATTTGGCGCAGCGGCAGCACGCGATCTCGGTAGGAACGGGCGATGTCGTAGGTGGCGCGGTAGGTCTCGTAGGCGATGCGCGCCTCGGAGCGGGCATCGACGGCCTTGCCGGCCAGGAGGTTCAGTGCCCGCATGTAGGTCTCGCGCGCCGTTCGCGTGCGCGCCTCGCCGGTGTCGAAGATCGGGATCTGGAGGTCGATCTGCGCGCCGCCGCGGTTGATCGCGGTGTCGAAGTTGGTCAGCGGGTTGGCCGTCTCGTTGTTGAAGATGCCGGACAGTTGCAGCATCGAGACGTAGCGCGTGGCCTCGGTGAGGGAGAGAGACTTGGCGAGCGCCGTGACCTCGCGGCGCGCGATCTCGAGGTCGACGCGGCGCTTGATCGCCTCGACCTCCACTTCCGCCGGAGAGTCGAGCGCCGACGGCAGCGGGGGCAACTCGCCGGGCAAGGCGAAGGCAAGGCCGGCGCCGGACAGGCCGAGCAGCCGGACGAGCGTTTCGTGGTCGCGACGTGCCCGCAGCTTCGCCTGCGCCACGCGGGCGTCCAGCTCGGCGCGGAAGGCGGCGATCTCGGCCTGGTCGAGCTGGTCGCCGCCGCCGGCTTCGCCCATCCCGGCGATCAGCCGCGCCGCCGCGTCGGCCGTGGCGCGGGTCTGCTCCAGGAAGCCGACCTGCTGGTGCGAGGCGATGGCCCGCACGTAGGCGCGGCGGGTATCTGCTGCCAAACGCAGGGTGGCTCCGATCGCCCGATAACGCGCCTGCCCGAAGCGTTCGGCGGCGATCGCCGTGCGCCGCGGCAGGGTGATGAGGTTGAGGATGTCCTCGATAAGCCGGACCTCGAAGTTGGCCACCCCGGTGCCGGCGACCCGCAGCAGCGAGAGGCCTGGATTGGGCGGCAGGCTCGCCTGGACGTAGGCTGCTTCCGAGATCCCAAGGTCGTTGTAGGCGGCCTGGAGGGTGCGATTGTTCAGGAGGGCGATCTGCACCGCCTGTTCGGCCGACAACGGCCCGGCCAGCAGGGCGGCCACCTGCTCGCGGGCGCGCGCCGCCTGCTCGTCGGTCGATATCTTGACCACGTCCTTGCCGATCTCCTGCCGGACGCCGCTTGCGACCTCTCCCATGCCGCCGTCGGCCGAGAACTGGGCGCAGCCCGCCAGCAGGGCGGACAGCGCGAGAAAAGCCGGGCGTCTCATGCGTGTGCCTCCTCGATGGCAGTGGGTGCTGGCTGCAGGTGCCAGCCCTTGATCAGCGCGTAGAGCGCCGGGATCACCAGCAGGGTGAGCAGGGTCGAACTCACCATGCCGCCGATCATCGGCACGGCGATGCGCTGCATCACCTCCGAGCCGGTGCCGGTGCTCCACAGGATCGGCAGCAGTCCCGCCATGATGGCCGTCACCGTCATCATCTTGGGCCGCACGCGCTCGACGGCACCCTCGACGATGGCGGCGCGCAGGTCCGACCGGTCCAGCGGCCGACCCTCCGCCGCGCAACGCCGCTGCCGTTCCTTCAGGGCCTGGTCGAGGTAGATCAGCATCACCACGCCGGTTTCGGCGGCGACGCCCGCCAGCGCGATGAAGCCGACGGCCACGGCCACGCTCATGTTGAAGCCCATCCACCACACGAGCCAGAAGCCGCCGACCAGCGAGAAGGGCAGCGACAGCATGACGATCAGCGTCTCGGTCAGGCGCCGGAAGTTGAGGTAGAGCAGCACCAGGATCAGCAGCAACGTGGCCGGCACGACGATCTGCAGCCGGGCCTCGGCCCTCTCGAGGAACTCGAACTGGCCGCTCCAGATCGCGTACGAGCCGGGCGGGAACTTCACCTTCTCCTGTACGGCGCGCCGCGCATCGGCGACGTAGTTGCCGAGGTCGCGGTCACGAAAGTCGACGAAGACATAGACCGCGAGCTGGGCGTTCTCGGTGCGGATGGTGGTCGGCCCCTGGTTCACCTTCATGCTGGCGAGCTGGCCAAGCGGAAGCATGCCGCCGCGCATGGTCGAGACCAGCACGTCGGAAGCGATGGCCTGCGGGTCGGACCGCAGGTCGCGCGGGTAGCGGACGTTGACGGTGTAGCGCTCGCGTCCCTCCACCGTCGTGGTCACCGCCTCGCCGCCCAGGGCGCTCGACACCGCGAGCTGCAGATCCTCGACGGTGACACCGTATTGGGCGAGCCGCGCCCGGTCGGGCACGATGTCGAGGAACGAACCGCCGGTGACCCTCTCGGCGAAGGCGCTGGTGGTGCCGGGCACGCTGCGCACCGCCGCCTCGACCTGGCGCGCGAGGCCTTCCAGCTCACCAAGGTCGCGACCCAGCAGCTTGATGCCCACGGGCGTGCGGATGCCGGTGGCCAGCATGTCGGTGCGGGCCTTGATCGGCATCGTCCAGGCGTTGCTGACGCCGGGAAACTGCAGCGCGCGGTCGAGTTCGGCGATCAGGGCGTCGACGTTCATGCCCGGCCGCCACAACGCCTTGGGTTTGAGGTTGATGACGGTCTCGAACATTTCGAGCGGGGCCGGATCGGTGGCCGTGCCGGCGCGGCCGCCCTTGCCGTAGACCGACGCCACCTCGGGGAACGACCGAATGATCTTGCCTTGGGTCTGCAGCAGCTCCGCCGTCTTGGTCACCGAGAGGCCCGGCAACGTCGTCGGCATGTAGAACAGCGTGCCTTCGTCGAGGGTCGGCATGAATTCGCTGCCGAGCCGGGATGCCGGCCATGCCGTCGCGCCCAGCATCGCCAGTGCAAGCACGATGGTGAGAACGCGGGCGCGCAGCACCAGCCGGATCGCCGGCCGGTAGAGCCAGATCAGCAGCCGGTTCACCGGATTGCGGTGCTCGGCCAGGATCCGGCCACGCACGAACAGAAGCATCAACGCCGGCACCAGAGTGACCGAGAGCAGCGCCGCCGCCGCCATCGCCAGGCTCTTGGTCCATGCCAGTGGCTTGAACATCCGGCCCTCCTGCGCCTCCAGGCTGAAGATCGGCAGGAACGACACGGTGATCACCAACAGGCTGAAGAACAGCGCCGGCCCGACCTCGACAGCCGCCGCGACGATCGCTTCGTTGCGCGACTGGCCGGGCTTCAGCCGCTCCAGGTGCTTGTGGGCGTTCTCGATCATGACGATGGCGGCGTCGATCATGGCACCGATGGCGATGGCGATGCCGCCGAGACTCATGATGTTGGAACCGATGCCGAGCAGGTGCATGGCGAGGAAAGCCATCAGAATGCCGACCGGCAAGGTGACGATCGCCACCAGTGCCGAGCGCACGTGAAGCAGGAACGCGAAACAGACCAGCGCCACCACGATGCTCTCTTCGAGCAGCGTGTGGATCAGGGTCTCGATGGCACGATGGATCAGGTCCGAACGGTCGTAGACCGGCTCGATGCGCACGCCCTCGGGCAGGCCAGGCGCGATCTCCCTGAGCTTGGCCTTGACGTTGGCGATGACGTCGAGCGCGTTCTGGCCGAAACGCTGCAGCACGATGCCACTCACCACCTCGCCCTCGCCGTCGAGCTCGGTGACGCCGCGCCGCTCGTCGGGGCCGAACTCGACCCGTGCCACGTCGCGCAGCAGCACCGGTACCGTCCCGTCGGCGCGCAGCACGATCTGCTCAAGGTCGGCCGTGTTTCTGATGTAGCCACGGCCGCGCACCATGAACTCGGTCTCGGCCATCTCGACGACCCGGCCGCCGACCTCGCGATTGCTGGCGCGTATCGCGGCAATCACGCGGGCCAGCGGCACGCCGAAGCCGCGCAGCTTCATGGGGTCGACCACGACGTTGTACTGCCGCACGAAGCCGCCGACGCTGGCGACTTCGGCCACACCCTCGGCCTTGGCGAGACCGAAGCGGATGTACCAATCCTGCAGCGAGCGCAGCTCGGCCAGCGAGCGGTTGGCGCCCACCACGACGTACTGGAAGACCCAGCCGACGCCGGTGGCGTCGGGGCCCAAGGTCGGCTTGACCTCGGCCGGAAGCTTTTGGGCGCCTGAATTCAGATACTCCAGCACGCGGCTGCGCGCCCAGTAGATGTCGGTGCCGTCCTCGAAGATGACGTAGACGAACGACACGCCGAAAAACGAGAAGCCGCGTACGGCGCGGCTGCGCGGCACCGCCAGCATCGCCGTGGTCAGTGGATAGGTGACCTGGTCCTCGACCACCTGCGGTGCCTGGCCCGGCATCTCGGTGTAGACGATCACCTGGGTGTCGGAGAGATCGGGGATGGCGTCGAGCGAGACGCGACCGATCGCATAGAGGCCGCCGCCGACGAGGGCCAAGGTGGCCATGAAGATCAGCAGCAGGTTGCGCGCCGACCAGCGGATGAGGCTGGCGATCATTTGCCGTCTCCCCCCGGCTGGCCCTGGGTGAACGCCGCGAGGGCGGCGCGCAGGTTGCTCTCGGCGTCGATCAGGAAGGTGGCCGAGGTGACGACCCGCTCGCCCGGCTTCAGCCCCTCCAGCACCTGCACATATCCCGGCACGCGGACGCCGAGCCTGACCGGGCGTGGCTCGAAGCGGCCTTCGCTGCGTTCGACCAGCACGATCTGCCGCTTGCCGTTGTCGATCACCGCCGAGTCCGGCACGGCCACCCATTGGCCCGGGATCGGCGCCTCGATCTCGACGGTGGCCGCCATGTCGGCGCGCAGCAGCCCATCGGGGTTGGCGACCTCGATTCTGAGGCGCGCCGTGCGGCTCTCCTTGTCGACGCTGGGATATATGAAGGTGACGCGGCCGGGGAACGGACGGTCGGGCCAGGCGTTGACCGTGACCTTGGCCATGTCGCCCGCCTTCACGAAGGCGAGGTCCTGCTCGTAGACCTCGGCCAGCACCCACATCACCGACGTGTCGACGATCCGAAACAGCGTCTCGCCGGGCTGGTAGCGCATGCCCGCGACCGCAGTCTTCTCGATCACCGTGCCGGCCGTCGGCGCCGGCACGGCGATGGTGCGTGGCGGACGTTCGCCGCGGCGCAGCTTCTCCAGGTCGCTTTCGGGATAATCGAGATTGCGCAGGCGACCCTCAGCGCCGCTCTGCGTGCCGCGCGACAGCATGAATTCCTGCTGCAGCACGTTGAGTTCGGGGCTGTAGACCTCGAACAGCGGTTGCCCGCGCGTCACCGTATCGCCTGTGGCGTTGACCAGCAGCTTCTCGATCCAGCCGCCGAACTTGGGCGCGACGACCGACTGGCGGCGCTCGTCGAATTGGACCGTGGCGAAGGCGCGCACGGTGCGGGCGAGGGGGCGCTCGCGCACCTCCTCGCTGCGCACGCCGAGCCTCTGCACCTTGTCGAGGCTGATCTTGACGGTGCCCGCTGCATCGCCCGTCTCGTCTTCGCAGACGGGGATGTACGCCATGTTCATCGCATCCTTCTTGGGCACCGGCGAGGTATCGGGCGCGCCCATCGGATTGCGGTAGAATTTGACCTTGCCGCCACCGCAGGCTGGGTCGATCTGCGCGCTCGCGCTGCCACCGGTGACGGCCATGGTAGCGATGATGACAACCAGGAGAACGACGCCGGCGATGCCGGGTCGCGACTTTGCAACAGACTTCATGAATCCCTCCGCGATGCCGCGCGCGCGGAAAGGCGCGCCGGCTCAAGCCGACCGTCGAAGGGTCAGGCGCGCGGAGGGAAGGGGTCGGGCGGCGGCGACAGGCCGCTGAGGATGATTGTGCGAAGCGGCCAACGGATCTGGCCGAAGCCGATCGTCGGCAGGTCGAACGCCGAGGCCACCAGCGTCGGCGTGCCGCTCGGGGATATCTGCACGCAGGTCGAAGCCGGTGTCGGGCAGGGCAGGCTGTTGCATTCGTCGCAATGCACGCAGGGGGCGCCGACGGTGCTATGCGCAGGGGCCGGCGTGGCGATCGGTCCGGCCGCCGCGGCGAGCGTCGTCAGCCCACCCGCCAAGACGGCGAGGCAGCCAAGAACGGCGGCAAGCAGACGCAAACCCATCATACGAAGCATCGTGCTCCGCGCGACGCGCCGGTGCCAGTCACTTCATCGTCACACCGGGTGTCGCGCCAGGTGACGGCAAACTGCCTGCAGCAGGGTCATCCTTCTACCATATATAGGATATTGACGATCAGACGGAAATTCGATAGTCCTCTTCCTGTTCTAGCTTGGAGGAGATGACGACATGGGTTGGATCCATTGCCCGATCGAAGAGGTTCCCGAAGAGGTGTTGGCCGAGAAGCCGCCGGCGCCGCGATGTGTCGCTGTCGATCTACATCGAGAGGGTCGAGGAGGAGGCGGAGATTCGCGCGGCCAAGCCGCAATACCGCGCGACCTGGTATCGCGGCCGGCAGATCAGCCACGTGCGCCGCGTCAACGATGCGATGCTGATGCGCCTGCTGCGTCGCCTGCCGCTGAAGCCGGAAGGGAAATTCTGAAGTCGAATCCAGCGATGCCCGCCTATGGCGGACATTTCAGGTGCGCCGCTCGCGGGCAAATCGCCCGCGATATCAGGCGGTTGGACGGCGAAGACGGGACAGCGACGGGGCCGAGGTCGAGTTTTCTTTCTTTCCGCCACTGCGGCGGACATTTTCAGGCGATCGAATCGATGAATTTCGCCAGCGCCACGTCCTTCTCGCTCACGCCGCCGGCATCGTGCGTCGAGAGCACGATCTCGACCTTGTTGTAGACGTTGGACCATTCGGGGTGGTGGTCGGCCTTTTCCGCCGCCAGCGCGACTCTGGTCATGAATCCCCAAGCCTGGTTGAAGTCGGCGAACTTGAAGCTCCTGGCGATCGCATCGCGCTTCGAAACCTTTTTCCATCCCTTGAGCGAGGCGAGGGCGGCGGTGCGGGCTTTACCGGTCAGCTTCACGGTCATGGAGCGTCCTCTTCAGTTGGCGTGAAGCTTGCCTCATTACCGTGCAGCAGCCTAGGCTCGATCCAACAAACAGGAGGCCTTCCTTGAAAATCACCCGTCGTTCCGCGCTTCTCTCGACCACGGCCGCCCTCGGCGTGGCCGCGGCGCCCTCCGCCTTCGCCCAGAAGACGGCCGATACGCTGCGCATCCTGTTCAACGACGCCGTGCCCAACATCGACATGTACTTCAACAGCCAGCGCACCGGGCTGATCCTCGCCCACCAGGCCTGGGACATGCTGGTGCACCGCGATCCCTCGACCTTCGAGATCAAGCCGTCGCTCGCCACCGACTGGAAGTTCGCCGAGGACAATTCGCTCGACCTCACCATCCGCCAGGGCGTGAAATTCCACGACGGCAGCACGCTGTCGCCCGACGACGTGGTCTACACCATCAACATGGCGGCCGATCCCGCCAGCAAGGTGGCGACGCCGTCGAATTACGCCTGGATCGACAAGGCCGAGAAGACCGGCGATTGGACGGTGCGCATCAAGATGAAGCGGCCGACGCCGGCGGCGCTGGAATATCTCGCCATGGTGACGCCGATCCATCCCAAGGCCTATCGCGAGAAGGTCGGTCCCGAGGGCTTCTCGGCCAAGCCGGTGGGCGCCGGGCCCTACAAGATCGTCCGGAACGAGCAGGGCAAGGAAGTCTTCTTCGAGCGCTTCGAGGGCTACTGGGCGGGCTCGCCCAAGGGCAAGCCCGCGATCAAGAACCTGCATGTGCGCTTCGTGCCCGATCTCGCGACCTCGGTGACCGAGCTGCTGGCGCAGAAAGCCGACTGGATCTGGAACATCAATCCCGACCAGACCGACAGCATCAACAAGATGCCGTTCCTCCAGGCCGTGCGTCAGGAATCGATGCGCATCGGCTACCTCTCGATCGACGCCGCCGGCCGTACCGGTGCGGACAATCCGCTGACCAAGCTCAAGGTGCGCCAGGCGATCTGGCATGCCGTCGACCGCAAGCAGTTCGCCGACAAGCTGGTGGGCGGCGGCAGCCGCGTGCCGCCGGCGCCCTGCTTCCCCAGCCAGTTCGGCTGCGATGCCGACGCCGCGGCGAAGTACGACTACGATCCGGCCAAGGCCAAGGCGCTGCTGGCCGAGGCGGGCTTCCCCAATGGCTTCGACATCGAGTTCGTGACCTACGTGCAGCCGACCTCGTGGCCGGCGTCGGTGCAGAACTACCTGCAGGCCGTCGGCATCCGCGCCAAGATCACCCAACTCCAGGTCGCCCCCGCCATCCAGAAGGTGCAGAAGGGCGAAGCGCCGCTCTTCATGGGAAGCTGGGGCAGCTACTCGATCAACGACGTCTCGGCGATCCTGCCGGTGATGTTCGGCGCCGGCGAGCTCAACAACTATTCGAAGGATCCGGAGCTCGAGAAGCTGGTGGCCGACGGTGGCTCGACCTCCGACCCGGCGGTGCGCAAGAAGGCCTATTCCGCCGCGGTCAAGATCGCGACCGAGAAGGCCTACTGGCTGCCGATCAACACCTACGTGAACACCTACGCCTTCTCGAAGTCGCTCGACTTCAAGACCTACCCCGACGAACTGCCGCGCTTCTACTTCGCCAAATGGAAGTGACGAGTCGCCTCTAGGGAACGAGAAGACATTCGACGCCGCCGCCGGGCCGAGGCCTGAGCGGCGGCGTTTCTATTGAGCAGCGCGGCTCGGCGATCGGGCAGCGCGGATGGAAGCGGCAGCCCGGCGGGATGTTGGCCGGGTCGGGCAGGACGTCGCCCAGGCCGACGTCGGGCACGCCGAGGCCGGGCTCGGGCGTCAGCACGGAGGCGAGCAGCGCCTTGGTGTAGGGATGCTCGGGCTGGTGGAACAGCGCTTGCGTCGGCTTCTTCTCGACGATGCGGCCGAGATACATCACCGCGACCTCGCTCGCGACATGCTCGACCACGGCGAGGTTGTGGCTGATGAAGAGATAGGTGAGGCCGAGTTCGCGGCGCAGCTCGGCCAGCAGGTTCAGGATCTGGGCCTGCACCGAGACGTCGAGCGCCGAGGTCGGCTCGTCGCACACCACGATGCGCGGCCGCAGCACCAGGGCGCGGGCGATGGCGACGCGCTGGCGCTGGCCACCCGAGAGTTCGGTCGGCAGGCGCTGGCCCATCTCGGCGGTGAGGCCGACGCGGGCCAGCATCTCGTCGACGCGCTTGGCGATCTCGCCGCGGTCGAACGTGTTCTGCGCCTGCAGCGGCATGGCCACGATGTCGCGCACGCGGGCCAGCGGATTGAGCGAGGAGAACGGATCCTGGAACACCGGCTGGATCAGGCGCGCGCGCGCCTTGCGGTCCATGTCGGCGACGCGCTGGCCTTCGACCGCGATCTCGCCCGCCGTGGGATCGAGCAGGCCGAGGATCAGGCGCGCGAGAGTCGACTTGCCGCAACCCGACTCGCCCACCACGCCCAGCACGCCGCCCTGGGGCACCGCGAAGGAGACGTCGTCGCAGGCCACGACATGGCGGTCCTTGCCCAGCAACCCGCCTTTTACGCGGAAGGTCTTGTGGACGCCCTTGAGCTCGATGGCGGGGAACGAGGCTGTGCTCACGGCGCGAGCCGGCAGAGATAGTCGTGGCCCGGCGCGGCCGTCTGCTGTGGCACGGCGTGGGCGCAGGTGGCGTCGGCGAAGGAGCAGCGTTCGCGAAAGCCGCAGCCTTCGAAGCCTGGCCCGATGCGTGGCACGGTACCCGGGATCGAGCCCAGCGGCTCGTCCTGGCGCTGCTTGCCCGGCACCGGCACGCAGCGCAGCAGGCCTTGCGTATAAGGATGCTTGGGATCGGCGAACAGTTGCGCGGTGGCCGCACTTTCCACGACCTCGCCCGCGTACATCACCGAGACGCGGGTGGCGACGCGGGCCACGATGCCGAGGTCGTGGGTGATCAGCAGCATGCCGAGGCCGAGATCGCGCTGTAGTTCGGCCAGCAGGCGCAGGATCTGCGCCTGTACCGTGACGTCGAGCGCCGTCGTCGGCTCGTCGGCGATCAGGAGCTGCGGGTCGCACATCAGC
>JAUXST010000220.1 GCA_030679805.1 Reyranella sp.
GATAGACGAGCTGGGTGCAGCTCGCCTCGTCCCAGTCCGTCAGCACGCGCGGCGCCGGCGCCGCGGGATCGTCGAGCTTCCAGCCCATCATCATCCAGACGAGGTCGCGCGCGGCTTCGGCGCGCTTGCGGAAGATCAGGCGTTCGGCCAGCGGCATGCCGGTGGGCAGCGTGAGCACGATGCGGCGCAGCCGTCGCGGCGTCTCGGCATGGGCCCGCCTGCCGCGTTGTTGCGGCGAGTTCATCAGGGTGAGCGCCTGTAGCAGGACCTCGGAGAGCACGAAGGTCATCACCGACGAGCGCGAATAAAGCGGTTCGAACACCGGCAGGTGATCGGCCGAGTCCGCGTCGGCGTCGACCAGATGCAGCGGTTCGCCCTTCTGGTTGACGAGCTGCGCCATCGGACCGGCGGCCGCCGGCATCGCGGTCTGGTCCTGGGCATAGGCGACATTGAAGCGCCATTCGCGGGTCTGCGGTTCCTCGTCCCATAGATAGCGCTTGGGACTCGACATGCCGGTGTTGCCCTCGGTGCCACGCCGGCGGGCGGCGAGCCGTGTCGCCTCGGGACCAACTCTCGTCATGGTCGGCCAGACGAAGGCGTCGGCGCGACCGCCCAGGCGCGACAGGTGATTCTTGCCGAACCAGGCCTGGGCGAACTCGACGCGCGATTCGAACGGCTTGGTATGCACGCTCTCGGGATGCGAGAGATCGCGCAGCGCCAGTTCGTAGGAATCGTTCAGGTTGACGCCGAGGTCGCCCGACGCCTCGATCAGGAGGCCGCAGGTGCGCGAGTTGCCGACATCGAGCACGAGGTCGACCTCGATGGCGCCACGGCCCGGCCGCTCGGCGTCGCCCACCAGCTTGATCGGCGGGAAATGCGCCGCGGCGGCCAGGAGGCCCAGGAAGGCGAGGTAGCGCGCGGTCGCTTCCTGCGGCTTCTGCTTGATGTCGGCCTCGACCTCCTCGAGCGTCGCGCGTGGGTGCAACTCGCGGAACAGCTCCTCCAGCCACTGGTTCATCCAGCTCTGGCGCAGCAGCCAGTGGTTGGCGCGCTGCTGCGGCGCCAGTGCGAACAGCGCCCCCGAGGTCACGTCCTTGGGCGAGGGGGCGAGATAGGCCCGGCCCTCGGCCTCGGCGATCAGGCCGGTGTCGAAGGCGAGAACCGCGCGGTAGCGGTTGCCCTGCTCATCGCGATAGCCCGCGCCGTAGCGGGCCTCGAGATCGACCACGCGCACGCGCGCCCAGTCGGCCGGACCCTCGCGGAATTGGCTGTTGGGCCGCACCTGCAGGAAAGGGACCGGCACCCATTTGTCGAGAAAGGGCGCGAGCGCGTCCTTGGCCGTCACTACGAGGTTGGGCTCGGCGGCACGCCGGCGACCGGCCTCGACGACCTCGTACTGGCCGCGACCCTCGTCGAAATCGAGCTGTACCAGGTCGTCGACAGCCTGGGTGGCTGCGGCATCGTGAAAGCCCCATTCGCGCACCTTGAGGCGCACGGGATCGAAGCCGAAATCGAGAAACTGAATGCCCGAGCGGGCGATCAGGGTCGTCGGGCTAGGGTAGCTCGGCAGGCGGGCAAGGTCGCTCATGTCATGTTTTTTCGGCTATCGGTCCAGTTTAGGGACTCAGCGGCCGATCTGCACCTGATAGCTGCGCTGGTCGCCGGGCTGGCTGCCCTTGCATTGGGCCACGCCAGCGGCGTCGACTTCGCAATTGACCGTGTTGCGGGCGTAGGTCTTGCCATCGGTGCACTTGGGATTGGCCTTCTCCTCGATCACCAGTTTGCCGTTGTCCCAGCGCGCCTCTGCCGGGGCCTCGCAGGCAGCGCCGTTCTTCTGCACGAAGCTCACCTTGCCCTTGCCCTTGTCGTCGAGCGTGTAGCTGGGGCGCAAGTCCTTCTCGCCGCTCGCCGTGGCCAACCCGGTGCGCGAGCGCCAGTCGCCCTTCAGGAAGGCGAGATCCTGTTTCTGCTTGGCCTCCGGCGGTACGACCATCGGTTTGGGATCATCCTTCTTGAGGTCGTTCTTCGGGTCGTTCTGCGCGCCGATGCCCTTGTCGTTGGTCTTGTCGTCCGGACCTTTCGCGCCGCTCTTGTTGTCGGCTTTGTTCGCAACATTAACGCCCGGACCCGGCACCGGTTCCGGCCCCGCGCCGCGTTCGATCGGCGCGCCGGGAACGGCGCCCACGATCACGCCGCCAGGACCGATGATACCCGCCGCACAATCGCCGCCGCGTCGCGACAGTTCGTCGGTCAGTCGCGCCAGTTCGAGTCGCAGGTTCTCGTTGTCCTGCTGTAGCGTGCCGGCACGCGTCTGCTGCAGCTCCAGCGGATGGCGAATCGCCAAGTTGAGGGCACGTTCGCGGGCTTCGGCCTCGAGATAGGGTTCCAAGTGCGGCAGATAGGGCCGTACCAGCCAGGCCAGCAGCGCCAGCATCAGCAGAAGGAGCAGCGCCAGCAGCAGCCACTGCCACCAGGTCGTACGGGGAGCGGCGATCGCGAGGGCGGGCGCGGAAGCCATGATGGCTTCCGGTCGCGCGATGGAGGGCGGAGGCACCGGCGGGGTGGCGAGAAAGGCGCCGGGCAGGCTGGCATCGGCAGTGAACCCCCAGAAGGTCATGACCGGCTTGCCGTCGACGAGGTAGAGGGTTTCCTCGCCGGGTGCGGTGAGCGCGTGGCGCAGCAGGCGTGCGAAGTTTCGCTCGGCACTCGAGCGCTCCGGGGCGTCCATGGTATCGGCCAGCCGCGCGAGGTCGCCGTGCAGGCGTTGAACCTTGTCGAGCGCTTGCGCGCGTTCGGCGTCGCCCGCTTCGCCGAGGCGGCGGCTCTCGCCGTCGAAGGGCGCATACCAGTCGATGCGCCGTCCCGTGGGATCGACTTCGGGGATCGCCAGCAGATCGGCATGCTCGCGCGACAGCCGCGCGGCGATGGCGGTGCGCAACTGGCCGGCAGCACGCCACACGGGATCGCCCGCCAAGCCCAGCGCGCGGTAGCGCTGGAGCGGTTCACTTACGAGAAGCGGACCTGCGGCCATTTCTGTTCCTCAACGCGGGCACGTCATGGCGTAGTTCCAACGCGTGCCCAGCATCTCTCCTGTTACGACGACATCGACCGAATAATCCCCCGCGACCGGCTTCCAGTCGAAGCCGAACCCACCGCGACCGCTGCGCGGGCCACCGGTCCCGTTGAGCACCTGGCCGCGATAGATGACCTTAATATCGTCAGGCCGGACATACAGGTTGTAGTTGATCGCGACAAAACCGGGCCTGTCGCCCAGATAGTGTTTGTTGCGCGTGACACCCTCGCCGCCGGAATCGCCCGCCCAGTTGCAGGGCAACTGGCCCGGTGGCGGCCGGTTGACAGGTGGTGCCGTAGGCGGTGGCGGTGTGGGCGGCGGCGCAGGCTTGGCGGCAACCTGCGGCGGCGGTGGGGGTGGCGGCTTGGGCGGCTCAATCGGCTTGCATTGATCCAGCTTGGCCTTGAGGTCGACCTGGAGTGCCGCGAGTTCGGCCTTGAGCCGTTTGTCATCGCCCTGTGCCTCGTCGAGCGAAGCCTTCAGGAGCGGCGTTGGATCGGGTGGCGCTTCGGGCGCCGGCGGTGCCGGCGTTTCGAACGTAGCGACATTCAGCGTCGGATCGACCGGGCTGCAGGCGCGCAGCAGCCACGAGGCGATCAGTAGCAGCAACAGAAGAAGGAGACCGAACAGCAAGGCGCTCAGCCACCGGGCCCAGCCGACGCGTGCCGGCAGCGCAACCATGGGGACGCTGGCGAAGGTGGCGGCCGGTCGTGCCGCCTGGAGCACCGGCGGCGACACGAAGGTCTGCAGGCTTTGGGCAGCGTCGGCCTCGTAGCCCCAGGCGACGATGACCGGTTGGCCATCGACGATATAGATGAAGTCGTCGGAAGGGCGGGCTGTCGCGAGTTGGAGCGAGCGGCCGATCAGCCGTGCCTCCTCGCTCGCGTCGGGCGTTTGCAGTTGCGCGCCGAGCGCGCGGATGGCGGCGAGATGGGTCTCGACCGTCTGCAATGCTTGGGCGCGCTCGCCTTCGCCAAGGTCGGCAAGACGGCGCACCTCGCCGGTGCGCGCGGCGTACCAGTCGATCCCGTCGTCCGATTCGCGCAACTGCGGGTCGGCCAGCAAATCGGCGGGGCCATCGCCCAGGCGGCGGCGGATCACGGACAACAGTTGGCTCGCCACGGCGTGCAGCGGATCGCCTCGCACGCCGAGCGGTCGTACGCCCAGGCGCGTGGTCAGGATCAGGGTGGGGCGTTCGCCCATTCGATGCCGCTGGCTATTGTCCTACGGCAACATATCAGGCGTCGATTCCGGCGGGTTTATGTCCGAGACGAGATGTTTCCACCCGGGCTCAGAAAGGCCATGGCTCCCGCCGCCTCCAATCGCACGATGGGTGTGGCGAAAACGGCCGATAGTCGGTCCGGATCGAGGGTTTGCCGGGTCGGGCCCAATGCCGTCATTCGGCCATCCTCGATGATGGCGACCCGGTCGGCGTAGCGTGCCGCCATATTGAGGTCGTGCAGGACGGCCAGGACGCCCAGGCCCCGGTCGGTTCGGCGGCGCGCACTGGCCAGGGCGGCATGCTGGTGGGCGAGGTCGAGGCCCGTGATCGGCTCGTCGAGCAGCAGGAAAGGCAGGCGCTCTGGGTTGGCGTCGCACTGCGCCAGGACGCGGGCGAGCTGGACCCGCTGGCGTTCACCGCCGGACAGGACGGCATAGGGCCGGTCGGCGAAGGCCAATGCCTCGGTTTCGGTCAGAGCCTGTTCGGCGAGGGCACCGATCTCGCGATCGGACAAGCGGGCGCGATGGGAGAGCAGGCCGAGTTCGGCGATCTGGCGGCCGGTGAAATCGAAGGCCACCGTCGAATGTTGGGGCAACACGGCACGCCGATGCGCCAGCTCTGCCTTCTTCCAGTGCGCAAGCGACCGGCCGGCGAGCAGGACCTGGCCGGCGGCGAGACGCCGGTCACCGGCCAGGGCTCCCAGCAGCGTACTCTTGCCGGCACCGTTGGGGCCGATGATGGCGAGGAACTCACCGGGCGTGACGTCGAGCGAGATGTCTTGCACGAGAACCTTGTCGCGGACCCGGACCTCGACCCCGATGGCTTGCAGGGGGTTCACAGATTTCCCCGCGCGGCGCGGCCGGCGAGCAGCCAGAGGAAGAACGGCCCGCCGACCAACGCGGTCAGGATGCCGATCGGCAGTTCGGCCGGCGCCACCATGGTGCGGGCAAGTGCATCGGCCAGCACCAGGAAGGCACCGCCGAACAGGGCGGCGGCCGGCAGCAGGGTCCGGTGGGCCGGGCCCAGCAGCAGGCGCACGATGTGTGGCGCGATCAGGCCGACGAAGCCCACGATGCCCGAGATCGCCACGCCCGCGCCCACCGCCAGCGCCACTTGCGCCACCAGGCGGCGCTTCAGCCGCTCGACGTCGACGCCGACATGGCCCGCTTCGCGTTCGCCCAGCGCCAGGGCGTCGAGCAGATGCGCGACGGGCAGCAGTGTCGGAATGCTGATGGCCAGCACCACGAGGGCAGGGGCGATGGCCGCCCATGTCACGGCACCGAAGCCGCCCATCGTCCAGAAGATCAGGGTCCGCAACTGCTGCTCGTCGGCCACGAACACCAGCATGCCGATGCCGGCCGAGGCCAAAGCGTTGATGGCGATGCCGGCCAGCAGAAGCGTGCCGACCAGGGTGACGCCTTCGCGCGCGGCGATGCGATAGACGACGACCGTGGCCGCGAGGCCACCGAGGAACGCCGCCACCGGCAGGCACCAGGGCCGGAGTCCCGGCGGCACGATGTGGAACACCTTCTCGCCCAGCACGATCACCGACACCGCGGCAAGTGCCGCACCGCTCGAGACGCCGAGCAGGCCGGGGTCGGCGAGCGGGTTACGGAACAGGCTCTGCATCGCAGCACCTCCGGCGGCGAGGGCTGCCCCCACCGCAAAGGCTGCGATCACGCGCGGCGCACGGATGGCGTAGAGCACCGCAGCCGTCGTATCGTCGAGCGGCGCGCTCGACAGTCCGGCGGCCGACAGGAGCTGATCGAACCCGACCGGGAAGGCGCCGATGCAGAGCGCGCTCACCACGCTCGCGGCGGCGGCCAGGGCAAAAAGCGGAAGGATCCGTGGCAACGCCGGCGCCATCACGGTGCGCGCGCGAGATCGGGGTGAAGCGCCACCGCCAGTTCCTGGGCGGCCTGCGGCGTGCGCGGGCCGAAGCCCAGCAGTAGGAGCGTGTCGAACTGCAGCAGCTTGCCGGCCCGGCCGGCAGGCGTTTGGCGCAGCGCCGGCTGGTTGAGGATCGCGTCGATGCCGCCCATCGCCTGCACGGTCTGGCGCGTGACCAGTACGAAATCTGCGCGGGACGCGATGACCGCCTCGGGAGTGAGCGGTCGGTAGCCGGCGTAGCTTTCAATCGCGTTGGTGCCGCCGGCGAGGCGAATGATGCCGTCGGCCGCCGTATCGCGGCCGGCGGCCTGCGGCGCGCCGCCGCCCATCGACAGCAGGAAAAGCACGCGCGGCTTGCCGCTTGCCGCCGCGAGGCGCTTCGCGAGTTCGGCCATGTCGGCGCGTCCGTACGCGATCATCGCGTCGGCCTCTGCCTGCTTGCCCGTCACGCGCCCTACCGTCGCGATCTTGGCGATCACGCTGTCGTAGTCGTAGTGGTCGGACAGCACGAGAACCTCGACACCTGTCGCGCGCAGCTGGTCGAGCGTCGTGGCCGGTCCCGCCGCCGTCGTGGCGATCACCAGTGTCGGCTTCAGCGACAGCACGCCTTCCGCCGACAATGCCCTCATATAGCCGACCTGCGGCAGCGCTTGCGCCGCCGCAGGGAATTGGCTGGTGGTATCGACGCCGACCAAAAGGTTCTCGGCGCCCAAGGCGTAGACGATCTCGGTGAGGGCGCTGCCGACGGAAACGATGCGCGGCGGCGTCTGCGCCCGGACCTGCAGGGACGCCGCGACCGCAGCGCCCAGTCCGAGCGTCAAGGCAAGGCGGCGTTTCATCAGGAAGCTGCCTGCTTCTCGGTCCGGGCCACCAGCGCCCGCCACTGTTCGAGTTCGGGTTTGCCGGGTTTGCGCGCGCCGAACATCAGCAGGATGTTGCGGTCGCGATCGTCGAAGGCCTCGATCGAGGTGACGACGCCGTCCTCGGTCGGCTTGCGCACGGAAAAGACGCGCGCCACGCCCTGGTCGCGCAGATGCAAGTTGAAGGCCGGGTCGAGCACGTTGAACCAACCGTTCGTTTCGACCAGCCGCTTGACCGGTCCCGTGTGGATCTGGATGCAGCCACGGCTACCGACGAAGATCATGATCGGCGTGCCATCGGCCGCGGCGGCCTCGATCGCCGAGCATAGCGCACGCGCCGGCAGCTCACGGGCAAGGTCCTCGCCGATTAGGCGCAGCGCCTGCACGCGCCCGACCTTGAACTTGCCCAGCATGCCGAAGAATTCATGCGTGTCCTTCATCGCCCGCCACGCCGCGCGCAGCCCTTCCAAGTCGATCTCGTCGTCGGGACGGTCGGCAACCTCGGGCTTCGGGGGCACGATCGCCATCACGGGCGGCGCCTCGGTGCCGTGGCGGGCGATCAGCGCGTCGAACGCCTGCCGGTCGGTCTCGTCGGTGGCGTAGATCTTGTGCACGGCCTCGCCCGCGGCATCGAAGAACTGCAGGCTGAGCCGCTCGCCCTGCTTCAGGGGTTCACGGACGGCGAAGCCGTAACGCCAGTTGGACAGAAACAGGCGGAGGTCGATGTCGGGGCCGAGCACCAGGCCGTGCGGGCCGCTCACCGAGACATCCTCGAAGCGGCCGTGGCGCTCGTGGACGCAATGGTCGTTGCGCGTGAGGCACATGACCCGGCCGACGGATGGCATTTTATTGAGAATCGCGTGCCAGTCAGCGGCGAGCGGCGTTGCCGTTCGCCCGATGCCCAGAGCTACCAGCTCAGCTTCGCTGACGCCCAGCGTCGTGGCAGCGTCGCGAATGCGCAGCATCGGCCGTTCGTCGCGCAGCTGTGTCCAGCGGGCGGCAAGATCGCCGTTCGATGTCGAAAGCATGAGACTCTCCTTTTTCAGTGCAGGTGGAAACGAACGGGAATTTCGACCCAGGCCGCGACGGGATGGCCGCCGCGCATCGCCGGGTGGAAGTGCCAGCCGCGGGCGGCGGCGAGCGCCGACCGGTCGAGCACCTCGAAGCCGCTGCTGCGCCACAGCTTGATCTCGGCGGCCGACCCGTCGAGGTCCAGGCGGACGCGGATCAGCACTTCGCCCTGCTGGCCGAACTCGATGGCGCGCGCCGGATAGACGGCCGGTTTGGGTGGCACGCGATAGCGCGGCCTGCCCTCGAACACGATCGTTTCGGCGGGAGCGGCCGTTGCCTGCTGGGTGGCCGCCGCGTTCCCCGTGTCAGGTGCTGTCGCAGCCTGCGCAAGGGCGGGCTTCGCGGCCGGGCGCGGCGCTGCAGGCTTGGGCGCTGGTTTCGGCTTGGGCGGTTCGGCCGGCTTCAGGTCCGCCATGTTGAGCGGCGGCGGCTCCTCGGGCGGGGGTAGATCGACGGCAATCTCGGTGACGACTTCGGGCTCCGGTGCCGTCTCGGGAGGGGCCGTCTCGGCAGGTGGCTGTGGCTCGGGTGGCTGCGCTGCCATCTCCACGGGCGTGGGAAGCGGCGGCTCCGGAGGGGACGGCAGGTCGGCAACCGCGCCGTCGGGCTCGGCGTCGGGTCCCACGGTCGGTGCGGCAACGGCGAATTCGACGATGAGGGCGGGCTCCTGGGACGTGCTGCCCAGGGTTCCGGCAATCAGGAAAAGCGGCAGGACGGCGAGCCCATGCAATGTCAACGACAACGCCATCGGCACGCGGGGTGCGCGTACCGATGGCGCCGGCAGTCGTCCGGCAGAGAGGGCTGCCGGGACTACCATCTTGCCGTGAGGTTCGCGCCGAAATAGCGCGCGGGCTGGGCGTAGAGGTCGAGCTGCCGATTCGTGGTCTGGATGCCGATCACGTCCGCGGAGTTCCAGTACTTCGCGTTGGTGACGTTGAACACGCCGGCATTGAACTTGATGTGGTTGCCGAAGGTGTAGCCGACGGTGGCATCGAGATTGAAGTACGCCGGAGTCTGGAAGTAATTCGGGCTGCTCACCATGTTGTGCTGCGCGACCATCGTACCGATGAGCTGGGCATTGACGCCGGTTTCGCCGCCGTAACGAATGCGCGCCTGCGACGCCCAAGGGCTGACCGAATCGACCGGCAGGCCGGTCCGCTGGTCGGTACCCTGGGCGAAGGCTGTCCAGCCGAGGACCGCCCAGTCCGGCGTGAAGCGGTATTCGCCGCGCGCCTCGACGCCCCAGATCGTGACGTTGGTCAGATTGACGTACTGGTACTGGGTGACTGGCCCGACCTGGTTGACGACCACCGTTTCGATGAAGTTGTTGTAGAGATTGTAGAAGCCGGTGAGCTGCCAGCTCGACCCGGTGGGATACTTGCCGCGAAAGCCGACTTCAAAGCTGTTCGCCGTTTCCGGCTTCAGGTTGGCATTGGGCAGGATCTGGTAGAACGACGCGGTATTGGTGAAGCCGAAGTTGGCGTTGTCGTAGGGCGGTGCGCGGAAGCCGGTCGCGTACTGGAAGTAGCTCGAGTATCTGTCGGTGAAGTGATAGAGGACGCCGAGCTTCGGCGACGCCGAGACGTAGGTGCTGGCACTCGGGACGATGCCCAGGCTGGCACCGGTCGAATTCCAGAAATATTTGTCCGGGTTCGGCGTGAGACTGTAGTAGTCGAGCCGCACCGCCGGCGTGACGACGAGCTTGCCGTCGAGGGCGGTGATTTCGTCTTGGATGTAGGCGCCGCCCTGGACGGTGGTGGTGTCGGGGAAGTTCTTGTTGGGATAGGTTTCGCCGCCCACCACCTGGGTCGTGGCACCGGTCGCCAGGGTGATCTGCGCGCGGTTGCGCGGCCGGGTCGTGTCCGTATAGGTGAAGCTCAGGCCATACGTCAGGAAATTGCGCAACCCGAAGAAGGTCGCGTCGGTGTTCATCTGCAGTTCGGCGCCGGAGACCGACTGGTTGAAGAGCCATGTCGACGCCCGCGCGTTGGTCGGGATGATGCCGAGCGTCGCGCCGCGCAGCGTATAGGTATCGGCCTGCGTGTTGACGTTGTTGTAGTAGACGAGGAGGTTGATGCGATCGACGAAGCCGATCGGCGCCGTATGCTCCCATTGGCCGCTCAGCCGGTAGGTGTTGGTGTAGTCCTTGCCCCATTCGTCATAGACGCGCGTGAACAGGCTCGGGAAGACGCCGACGCCTGACAGCGCCTGGGTGGTCTGCTGGCCCTGGGTGTAGCCGCCGGTGATGCGGATGGTGTCGACGTCGGTCGGCCTGATCACGATCTTGGCCAGGAAGTCGTTGTTGAACCAGGTCGTCGGATTGGGGCCGAGCGAGGATTGCGCCGGGGTGTACTGCTGGCCGTCGCGGCGGGTGTAGATGCCGAGGAACTCGAGCTTGCCGGTACGTACGGCGCCGGTGAACGTCTCGGCGAACATCTGGTTGGCGCCGCTGTAGGCGCTCTTGACGCTGCCGTAGAGGTTCTCGCCTTCCCTGACGTATTCGCCCGGATCCTTGGTGGTGTAGGCCACCACGCCGCCGATCGCGTCGGAGCCGTAGAGCGCCGAGGCCGGGCCGCGGATGATTTCCACGCGCCTGATGTCCTCGAGGTCGGGCTGCTCGCGGCTGTAGGTGCCGGCGCCCATGTTGGATTCCGGGAAATCGGGCACGCGCATGCCGTCGACGATGACAAGCACGCGGTTGCCGCCGATGCCGCGGATCACGAAGTTCTGGAAGCCGGCGCGATTGGGATTGTTGCCGACCGTGACGCCAGGTTCGTTGCGCACGAGGTCGCGAACATCCTGCATGTTCTCGCGCTCGATGTCCTCGGTCGTGATCACCGAGACGGTGGCCGGCACCTCGTCGAGCGGTCGCCTGTTGCGCGTCGCCGCCGTCGTCACGGCGTCGAGCTGCGTGGGAACGCCAATGGGCGTCGCGTACGGGTCCGGTGCCGAGGCGGGCGGTGTCGAAGCAGGCGGTGTCGAAGCAGGCGGTGTCTGGGCAAACGCCGGCACCGAGATCATGCCTCCGATCGTCGTTGTCGCCAGAAGTGCATAGAGAAGTGAACGGGTTTTCATTGCCAGGTCCCCCAAAGACGAAAAGGACGCCTGGCTGGCAGTGGCCCTCGCGGGCCGGCTGGCTGGGCAGTTTGACCGAGGAGGGATGGCTCCCCGGGGTCTCGATTACTTGGTGAGAATCAACTTGTTGGAAGCGGTGACTCTTAGGCGGTAGGCGTCGACGCCATGCCGGATGATCAATTCGCGCCGGCCGCCCATCAGCGTGACGCTGTCGACACTCGGCATAGCGAGATCAGGCCGTTCGGCTTCCACATCACTCGCCCGCGCAGCGCGCGGTGGCTGGTTCATGCGCTTCTCACCTCCCCTCGAAACAATTGAGTTGCGACTGACTCTCAATTGCATAGACTGTGAGGTGCTGTCAACGCTTTACTAACCATTGGAGAGGTCATGGAAAGCTCGCCGGAACAAAGACTTAACGCTCTCCAAACGTCTCCCAAGCCGGGCTGCGGCAGGCCTGGTTGTGCATGCAACCTGCCGATCGGCGAGCGCTTCGTGCTCTGGGCACTGCGCCAGTGGCAACAGGATCGGGCACTTCCGGCGGAAGGTTCGACGCTCCATCGCGGCTTCCAGATGGCGGGCCTTCTGGAGGCGCTTCCCGACTTCGCCATCGCCATGGACGCGTTTCTGTTCGGCGCCCGGCGCGCCATGGAAATTCACCTGCCGACCTGCTCGAAGGTGAGCCGTGACGAGGCGACGCTGGTTGCCCTCTGCGGCCTGGCGCAAGGCGACCTCGACGGGCCGATGCTGGCCTCGCTCGACCTGATGATGGCGCCGACGGCCTCGCGCGTCGCGGCGATCCGGCTGAAGGCATTCGCTGTTGCTCTCTCGAGCGCGGGGTTGCGGCTGGCACCGGCAGCAGGCACCGCCGGCGCGCGGCTCAACTGACCATGATGCCCCGCGTGCCCGGTCGCATCGACGACCTGCATCTCGCCATGCGTCTGATCACGGACGCGGTCGAGGCCTTGCCGTTGCAGTGCCGGGATCTCGCCGGCAACGCGCTGCTCAACATCGCCGCCGAAGCGGTGGCGCAGGACGTCGGTTGTGCCGAGGCCGGCCGCATCTTCGCCCGTCTTGCGCACTTCCTGGCGGAGGGCATCCAGCCCGCAAAGGGCGATGCGGTCGCCCTCACGGGCTTCGACGCGTGACACCCGATCCCGCGCGCGGCATTCCGGTCCTGGCGTCGCTCGACATTGCCGAGACGCGCGACTTCTACGTCTGGCAGCTCGGCTTCTCGGTCGGCTACGAGGAGGCCCACTATCTCATCGTCAAGCACGACGACATCGAACTGCATTTCTGGAAGACAGATCAGCGCCAGTTTCCCGAGAATACCTCCTGCTACATACGCGGCGGCCAGGTGCCGGCGTTGTTCCAGGAGTACACGCAGAATCGCGTGCCGCGGCTGTCGCCTTTCGAGGTGCGATCCTGGAACATGAAGGAATTCGACCTCCACGATCCGCACGGCAACCTGCTCCGGTTCGGCTGTGCCGAGTGGTAGGCGCCGCAGGCCAGCGGCCTTGACGGATTCCTATATATTCCTATATCCTATAGATCGTTCTATGCATCGTCCGATCGAATCGGCCCGCCGGACGGTTCTCCGGCGCGTGTCGATTTTCCTGTGTCCCGGCAGCATTTCCACTGGGGGA
This sequence comes from Reyranella sp., assembly GCA_030679805.1. GTDB lineage: Bacteria > Pseudomonadota > Alphaproteobacteria > Reyranellales > Reyranellaceae > Reyranella. The sequence continues at coordinate 12,835 of JAUXST010000220.1, forward strand.
GGGAAGATGAAAATTCGACATTTGGCTTCTCACGCACGTCGGAAGAAATCCATATAAGTCAGTAGCTTGAGACGGAATTTACCGCGCAAGATAGGAAGGCCTTGCCGACTCAGATTTCGAGTCGGCCGCCGAGTTCGACCACGCGGTTGGCCGGCAGGCCGAAGAAGTCGCCGGGGCTCGTGGCGAAGCGGGCCAGCATCAGGAAGAGCTTCTGCTGCCAGCGCGGCATCAGCGGATGGTCGCCGCCGACGATGCTGTTGCGGCCGATGAAATAGGTTGTGTGTTCGAGGTCGACCGGAATGCCGCTGTCGGCAAGGCCTGCGATGGCGCGCGCCACGTCCGGCTTCTCCATGAAGCCGTAGCGCAGCAGCACGCGGTGGATGCCGTTGCCGAGATCGGCCACCTCGCGATGCATCTCGGGCGCCACGAAGGGTTCGTCGGCGATCTGGATGGTGAGCAGGACGACATTCTCGTGCAGCGCCTCGTTGTGCGTGAGGTTTCGCCGCATGCAGTTGGATGCGTTGTCGGCGAATGCCGTAAAATAGACCGCCGTGCCCGTGGCCCGGTGCCAGCCGCTGATGTTGAAGCCGTTCAGCAGCTCGTCGAGCGGCACGGTCCTCTCTTTCTCGCGCGCCGAGACGGCGAGGCGGCCCTGCAGCCACGTCCACATGCAGATGAAGATCACCGCGGCGATCGCCAGCGGCACCCAGCCGCCGTGGAAGAACTTCAGCATGTTGGACGAGAACAGCGTGATGTCGACGGCGAGGAAGCAGCCGAAGACCAGGATCGACGCCGGCCAGCCCCATTTCCATGTCCGCACCGCGAGGCCGAGGACCAGCACGCTGGTCACCAGCATCGTTCCGGTGACGGCGATGCCGTAGGCCGAGGCGAGGCTCGCGGATGTGTTGAAGCCCAGGATGAGCGCCACAACGCCGATCATCTGCAGCCAGTTCACCGACGGCACGTAGATCTGGCCGTATTCGCTCGCCGACGTGTGCTGGATGCGCACGCGCGGGCTAAGGCCGAGGAGGGCAGCTTGCTGGGCCATGGAAAAGGCGCCGGAGATGGTGGCCTGCGAGGCGATCACCGTCGCCGCCGCCGCCAGCGCCACCAGCGGGTAGAGCGCCCAGCTGGGCGCGAGCCTAAAGAACGGATTGGCGAGCGCCGAGGGATCGTCCAGCAGCAGGGCGCCCTGGCCGTAGTAGTTGACGAGCAGCGCCGGCAACACGAGCCCAAGCCAGGCGAGCCGGATCGGCGTGCGGCCGAAATGGCCCATGTCGGCGTAGAGCGCCTCGGCGCCGGTGAAGGCGAGCGTCACCGCGCCCATCGACACGAAGGCCACGATCTTGTGGTGCAGCGCGAATTCGAACGCATGCAGCGGCGAGAGTGCCGCCAGCACTTTCGGATGGTGGATGATGTGGACGATGCCGAGGGCAAACAGGGCCAGGAACCACAGCAGCATGATCGGCCCGAACCAGCGGGCAACGCCGCTGGTGCCGAAGTGCTGGACGGCGAACAGCCCCACGATCAGCCCGATCGAAATCGGCACGACCAGCGTCTCGAACTCGGTCGTGGCGACATTGAGGCCCTCGACCGCGCTCAGCACCGAGATCGCCGGCGTCAGCAGGCAGTCGCCGTAGAACAGCGCGGCGCCGGCGATGCCCAGCAGCATGTAGATCCGCCGCCGCTTTTCAGAGAGGCCCGGCTCCTGCGAGACCAGTGCCATCAGCGCCAGCACGCCGCCTTCGCCGTTGTTGTCGGCCCGCATCACCACCACGACGTACTTCAGGGTGACGACGACGATCAGCGCCCAGGTGATCAGCGACAGCATGCCGAGCACGTTCTCGGGCGTCGGCTTGAGGCCGGTATAGTCGCTGAAGCAGGTCTGGACCGTGTAGAGCGGGCTGGTGCCGATATCGCCGAAGACGACGCCGAGGGCTGCCAGGGTAAGGGCTGCGGTGCGCGTCCGGCCGACCGGTGCATTTGCGGAATTGCTGCCCGTCATGCCGGCCAAGCCTCGTCTTTTCCCGTGTGAACGATTGATCCTACACGCGAATTCCGGGACGCTGCAGTTCTGAATGACATCGGGAGGGAAGAATGGCCGAGAGTGACAATTACAAGAAGGGCACCGAGATCCGCCGCAAGCTGATGGGCGAGGCCTACGCCGAAAAGATGAACAAGAGCGTCTACGACGATCCGATGATGCAGAAGTTCGGCGACTACGCACGCGAGGCGGTGTTCGGCATGCTGTGGTCGCGCCCCGGCCTCGACATGAAGACGCGGGCGCTGATCTGCGTCATCTCCGACACGTCCCAGGCGCGCTGGCCGGAGCTGGCGATCCACCTGCGCATGGCGCGCAACCAGGGCTGGACCGAGGACGAACTCAGCGAGGCGCTGATGCATCTCTGCGGCTATATCGGCCTGCCGTCGGTGCGCGAGGCGATGCTGATCGCCAAGGAAGTCTTTCACGAGATGAAGAACGAGAAATAGCATGATGTTGATGACGACCAGCGATCTGCCCCTGGAGCGGATCGCTCAGGGCAAGGTACGTGACGTCTATGCCGTCGATGCTGACCGGCTATTGCTGGTGGCGACCGACCGGGTCAGCGCCTACGACGTGGTGATGGCCGAACCGATCCCGAAGAAGGGCGCGGTCCTGACTCAGGTGAGCGCCTGGTGGTTCCGGCAGTTGGGTGATGTCGTAAAACATCACATGATCTCGGCCGACGCCGACGAGATCGGAGCCGCCGTGCCGGCGCTCAAGCAGCACCGCGCGGCGATCGCCGGCCGGGCGATGCTCTGCCGGCGCGGGACTGTGTTTCCGATCGAGTGCGTCATCCGCGGCTACATCACCGGTTCGGCATGGCGCGAATATGCCAAGACCGGCACGCTGGCCGGCGAGACCCTGCCCGCGGGCCTCAAGGAAAGTGGCCGACTCGATCCACCGATCTTCAGTCCCGCGACCAAGGCGGAGAGCGGCCACGACGAGAACATCACGATCGGAGAAATGAAAAAGATGCTGGGTGCTGAGGTGACGGCCGAACTCGAGCGGCTGACGCGCCTGGTCTATACGCGCGGGCGTGACGTGGCCCTGAAGCACGGCATCATCATCGCCGACACCAAGTTCGAGTTCGGCCGCACCGCGGCAGGCGAGATCTTGCTGATCGATGAGGTGATGACACCCGACAGTTCACGCTTCTGGCCGCTTGACGGCTATGCCGAGGGCAGACCGCAGCCCAGCTTCGACAAGCAGCCGCTGCGCGACTGGCTCGACGTCGAGCGCCATGCTGGCCGCTGGAACGGCGAGGCGCCACCGCCCCGGTTGCCGGCGGAAGTGGTCGAGGCGACCAGCCAGCGCTATCTTGAGGCCTATCGCCGGCTGACCGGTGCCGATCTCAGCGTGTCATGACCGTTTCGGCAACGTGAAGTCGGAGTCGCGCAGGACCCGTTCGAGCACTGGGATGCCGGCGGCATAGTTGCCCTGGGCGCACTCGTTGACCGCCTCCGACACATTGACGTCGGGCATGACGCGGTAGCCGATGCTGCCGACGTAGCGGAAATAGAGGCCCGCGAGCTTGCCGCAATAGTCCCTGTCCTCGCTTTCGGTATAGATCTTGGCGGGCGCTGCGGCCGGAGCGGCGGTCGGGGCCGTGTCGCCGGTCCTGGTACAGGCGGCAGCGGCTAGTGCGAGAAGCGTCAGCGGTAGGAGCTTGCGGGTCATGTTGCGCTGTTACGCGGCAACGATCGGCCCCGCAAGCTCCCGTTGCCTCAGGCGCGTGCAGAGCGACTGCGTTGCGCGAACTGCTCGTGCAGCCACAGGAAGGCCGCCGCCGGCGGCAGCCAGCCCTGCCAGCGCAGACCCTCGAGCAGGTACTCGCCCGACTCGTTGGCCAGCAGATAGTCGACCTGCAGCTTCCAGTGGCTCGCCGCCACCTCGAAGGCCAGCATCCAGATCAGCAGGGCGGGCAGCAGCACGACCAGCGGCTTCATCCGCGCGGACAAACGCGCCGAGTACCAGGGCGCGAGCGAAATCGAGAAGACCAGGATCGCGATGACGAGCCTGGTTGCGGCATGGCCCTCGAACCACGGCGCAAGCAGCGGCTCGCGCACCACCATCGAGTAGCCGGTCCAGGCGAGTACCGCACCACCCAGCAGGATGACCGAGGGGTAGCGGTCGACCAGCGTGATGACCAGGTGGCTGCCCCAGACGATGATCGGCACGCTGATGGCGAGGCCCAGTACGATCAGCACGATGCTGCCCGAGGCCGCGCCGCCGATCGCCAGCACGTTGTCGACGCCCATGATGGCGTCGGCCACGACGATGGTGCGCAGCGCCGCGGCAAAGCTGACCGCGGGTGCCTGGGCGGCGTGCTGGGCCGCCGCATCAGGATCGGGCGTCAGCAGCTTGCGCGCGATCCAGACCAGGGCGATGCCGCCCGCCAGCATGAAGCCCGGCACGTTCAGGATATAGACGACCAGGATCGCCATTGCGGCGCGTACGGCGATGGCCCCGAATGTGCCCCAGAAGATGACCTTGCGTTGCTGGCCCTTGGGCAGGTTGCGCGCGACCAGGCCGATGATCAGGGCATTGTCGCCCGCCAGCACCAGGTCGATCAGGACGATGGCGAAGAGGGCCGACAGGAAGGCGGCCGAAAAGAATTCGAGTTCCACGACGATCTCCTACGAACAAAGAAGGACAGCCGCCGGCACAAGAGGCCGCCGGCGCGTTCAGTCGGTCGTCGGAGTCAGATGGGAACCTTGTCGATGGTCCGGCGCGGCGCCGGCCTCAGGATCTTGAAAGCGGCGGGAGCGCCGACGCGCAGCGCGGCGATGCCGGCGGCCAGGATACCGCCCGCCAGCAGAAGCTGAAGGAGATGCCAGTGCCGCATCGCCAGCACCGAGAACTCGCCGCCCAGATCGAACAGGGCGAACTCGAGCCCCGCCTCGCCGAACAGCGCCGGATCGACGGCGTCGCCGAACGAGGCCAGGATCATGCAGATCACCACGGAGGCGACGAACAGCTCGCCGCCGGGAGAAACGGTCCGGACGGCGTTGGCGGCGCGTGGCGAGCGATGGATCAGAAGCATGGTCCTGCTGCTTATCTCAGATGCCTTGGGCGGGAGATCAAGGGCCAACTGGCCCAATCCGACCGAATTGTCGTGCGCGCCCGCCCGTCGCCCGGCCAACGATCATTTGTCGTCCGGCTTGTGGTGTTTGTGGCTGCCGTGTCCGAAGAAATGCATGAGCGGGCAGGCGATCAGCAAAAGGTAGGGCAGTGCTGCCAACAGGTGGCCGGTGTGGGCAGCGAGCAGATAGACACCCACCGCGGCAACCACGAGGGAGAGCGTCCAGCCCAGCGGCGTCCCGATCAGCCGCGAGCGCCAGCTCTTTCCGTCCGGCTGTGGTCCTATTTCCATCGGAACCTCCTCTCTCGCTGTGGTGTTCGCGACGCTCCGCCTACAGGTCCATCCGTCGCAGCCGGAGCGCGTTGCCGACGACGCTCACCGAAGAGAGCGCCATGGCCGCCGCGGCAATGATGGGCGACAGCAGGATGCCGAAGGTCGGGTAGAGGATGCCCGCGGCGATCGGCACGCCGGCGGCGTTGTAGACGAAGGCAAAGAAGAGATTTTGCCGGATGTTGCTCATGGTTGCCCGGGAGAGCCGCCTGGCTTTCAAGATGCCCATCAGGTCGCCCTTGAGAAGGGTGATGCCGGCACTCTCGATCGCGACGTCCGTGCCGGTGCCCATGGCGATGCCGACCTCGGCCGCCGCGAGCGCCGGCGCGTCGTTCACGCCGTCACCCGCCATGGCTACGACCCGCCCTTCGCGGCGCAGCTTCTCGACGACCGCGCTCTTCTGCTCGGGAAGCACCTCGGCTTCCACCTCGGTAATCCCGAGCCGCCGCGCGACCGCCTCGGCCGTCGTGCGGTTGTCGCCGGTCAGCATCACGACGCGGACCTTTTCATTTGCCAGTGCCTTGAGCGCCTCGGTCGTGGTGCCTTTCACCGGATCGGCGATGGCGAACACGGCCGCGGCCTTGCCGTCGACGCCGAGGAAGATCGCGGTCGCTCCTTCCTGGCGCAGGCGGTCCGCCTCTTCTTCGAGGGTTGCAGTATCGACGCCGGTTTCGTGCAGGAACCTGGCGTTGCCCAGCACCACGTTGCGGCCGTCGATGACACCGACAACGCCCTTCCCGGTCGGTGAGTCGAAGGCCGATACTTCCGATAGGGCGAGCTTGCGTTCCGCTGCGGCGGCGACGATCGCCTGGGCCAGGGGATGCTCGCTGGCCTTTTCGACGCTGGCGGCCAGCCGCAGCACGTCGTGCTCTCCGAAGCCTGCCGCCGGAACGATCGCCACGACCTTCGGCTTGCCTTCGGTGAGCGTCCCGGTCTTGTCGACGACCAGCGTGTCGACCCGCTCCATCCGCTCGAGCGCTTCGGCGTTCTTGATCAGCACACCCGCCTGCGCACCGCGGCCGACGCCGACCATGATCGACATCGGCGTCGCGAGGCCAAGCGCGCACGGACAGGCGATGATGAGAACGGTCACCGCCGCAACGAGCCCGAACGCCAGCCGCGGCTGGGGGCCGAACATCGCCCAGGCCGCGAAGGCGGCAATGGCGACGGCGATCACGACGGGAACGAAATAGCCGGAAACCTGGTCGGCCAGCCGCTGGATCGGCGCGCGGCTGCGCTGCGCTTCGGCAACCATCTGGACGATGCGCGCGAGCATGGTGTCGCGCCCGACCTTTTCGGCGCGCATGACGAAGCCGCCGGTCGCGTTCAGCGTGCCGGCGATCACCTTGGAGCCGCGCTCCTTGGTCACCGGCATGGACTCGCCGGTGACCATCGATTCGTCGAGAGACGACCTGCCGTCGATCAGCTCGCCGTCGACCGGCACCTTCTCGCCGGGGCGGACCCGGAGACGGTCGCCGACCGCAATGGCGTCGAGGGAAACTTCTTCGTCGGTTCCATCGTCCTTCAGGCGGCGCGCGGTCTTTGGCGCGAGGTCGAGCAGCGCTTTGATGGCGCCCGACGTCTGTTCGCGGGCACGCAGTTCCAGCACCTGGCCGAGAAGGACGAGGACGGTGATGACCGCCGCCGCCTCGAAGTAGACGGCGACCGATCCGTCCGGGCCGCGGAACGCCTGGGGGAAAAGCCCGGGCAGCGCGACGGCAACGATGCTGTAGACCCAGGCGACGCCCGTGCCCATGGCGATCAAGGTGAACATGTTGAGATTGCGCGTCTGCAGCGACTGCCAGCCGCGCACGAAGAACGGCCAGCCGCCCCACAGCACGACCGGCGTCGCGAGGACGAGCTGCAGCCAGTTCGACGTCTTCTGCCCGAGCAGCATGTGGAGCGTGGTGAGGTGACCGCCCATCTCCAGCGCCACCACGGGCAGGCTCAACGCCAGCCCGATCCACATGCGCCGCGTCATGTCGATCAGTTCCTCGTTAGGTCCCTGATCTAGCGAAACCTCGGCCGGCTCCAGCGCCATGCCGCAGATCGGGCAGCTTCCCGGGCCGACCTGGCGGATCTCGGGATGCATGGGGCAGGTGTAGATCGTGCCCGGCGCGACCGGTGGTGCCGGCGCCACCTCCGCCGGCTTCAGGTAACGCAGAGGCTCGGCGGTGAACTTCTGCAGGCACTTGGGATTGCAGAAGTAGTAGGTGTGCCCTTCGCGGACGGTCGTGTTCTTCGCGCCGGCGATCTTCACCTTCATGCCGCAGACCGGATCCGTCGCGATTTCCTCGGCGCCGGGGGCGTCATGGTGGTGGCCGTGGCCGCTGCAGCATTCGTGTTTCATGACTTGCCATATATACCCTACGGGGGTATAGTTCAAGCCATGGACGATAAGCTGAAGAAATCCCAGCTCGCCCGCCTGGGCCGCATCGAGGGCCAGGTCCGCGGCGTGGCGCGCATGATCGAGGAAGGGCGTTACTGCATCGACGTGTTGACGCAGATCCGCGCGGTGCGCGCCGCCCTCGACAAGGTCGAGCAGGAAACGCTCAGCGACCACCTGCAGCACTGCGTGGCGCACGCTTTCCATGCTGGCTCCGAAAACGACCGCCAGATCAAGATCGACGAACTGCTCGAAGTATTGGATAGTCGGCGCCGCTGACATGACACGCGCCCGTTCCCTGGTCTGGCTCATCGCCTTGGTCGCCTTCGTCGTCCCCGCCTTCGGGGGTGCGATGGCAAGCCATGCGATGGCCTCGCCTATGGCCCATGGGGGACAGACGGCCACGGTCGAGTGCTCCGATCACGCACAGCCGCCACAAGACTGTCCGGCGGAGGGCACGGCCAAGCATGCCGCCGGGCAATGTTGCCCGATGATGTCGTGCACGCTCGCCGTGCTGCCGCCGAGCGTGGCCGACGACGCCCTTTCGTCCCTCGGGCAGCCGCCACTTGCGCCCGTGCTCGGCCTCGCCGGTTTCACCTTCACCCAGGATCCGCCGCCTCCCCGAGTCTGAACCGTCGTCCACGGTTCCCTTCAGACACGGAGAGTTATTTATGTCGTTCCGACACGCCGTCTTGGGTGTCGTGGCGCTGGCCTCAGCGGTTGCCGGATGCAGTTCGGCGCCGTTGCCCCAGGCCGCGTCACCGGATCCCGCCGATCCCCAGGTGCCCGTCACTGCCACACCCTACAAGTCGGTACTGTCCGGTACCGCCGCGTATGCGCCCGTCGGGCTCAAGCCTTGGCGTGAGTTGAACGACAGCGTGGCGCCCGGCGCCGGGCGGTCGCCGTGAACGCGCCGTCGAAGATCGCTATCGCCACCCTGCTTGGCCTGCTGGCGGCGGGATGTGCCCAGTTCACCGCAGACGGCGGCATGGCGCCGGTCTCTGACAGCGTCCGCAAGGAGATTGGCAAGGATGCCGTGAAGCTCTCCTCCGCCGAAGACACACGTCGTGCCCGTGAACGGGTACAGGCGCTGTTGTCGGATCAGCTGACGGAAGACACCGCGGTACAGATCGCGTTGCTCAATAATCGCGGACTGCAGGCCGCGTACAACGACCTCGGGATTTCCGAAGCGGAATACGTCCAATCGAGTTTGCCGCCCAATCCGGCGATCACCGTGGGACGCACTTTCGGTACGGGCGGCTTCGTCGAACTCGGATTCCAGCTCGTCGGCAACCTGCTGGCGTTTGCCACCCTGCCGAGACGGACGGAAATCGCGAAACGCGAGTTCGAGGAGGCACGTTATCGGGCCGCCGCGACGACGCTCAGCCTTACCGTGGACGTGCGTCGTGCTTACGTGCGCGCCGTCGCGGCGCAGCAGCGGCTGGCATTGCTGGAACAGTCGCGACAGACGGCCGATGCTTCCGCCCGACTGATGAAGCAGCTCGGCGAGACCGGCGCCGCCAACAAGCTCGATCAGGCGCGCGTCTCCGTCTTCTACGCCGATCTCAGCGCCCAGGTCGCCCAGGCCAGGCTGAGCGTCGCCGGGACGCGGGAGGCTCTCAGCCGGATACTGGGTCTGTGGGGCTCCGACCTTGGCTACAGGCTGCCGGCGCAGCTTGCCGCACTACCCGCCGCACCGGATACGCTGGCGGATGTCGAGGTCGAGGCCATGCGGCGGCGCGTCGATCTCATCATTCTCCGCTACGAGATCGTCACCCTGGCCAAGTCGGTCGGGTTCGTGAACGCGACACGGTACCTGTCCTTCCTCGAGTTGGCCCTGGGCTACAGGAACGAGGTCGAGACCAATGATGCCGGCGAGCAGACGTCGAAGAACCGCTACGGCTTCGAGCTGGGCATCGTGATCCCGATCTTCGACACAGGCGAAGCGAGGGTCGCGACCGCCCGCGAAACCTACATGAGGGCGGTCAACCGGCTGGTCGAGCGTTCGGTAAACGCCCGCTCCGAAGCCCGCGTGGCATACACGACCTATCGGGCGACCTACGACATCGCACGATACTATCAGACGCGTATCCTGCCGCTGCGCCGCCAGATCTCGGCGGAAGTGCTGCTGCGCTACAACGGCATGCTGGTCGACGTCTTCGAACTCCTGGTCGAGGAGCGCGAGCGCATCTCGGCCAACGTCGCGTCATTGGATGCCCTGCGCGATCACCATCTGGCGATCGCCGATCTCCAGGCGGCGCTCATCGTCGGCGGCACCGTCCCGCCGTCGGGGGTCATCAACACGACGCCCCCGCCCGAAACCATTCCTCTCGGATTCTAGCCCAAGGAGATCATCATGAGTCTCTCCAGACGCGACCTCGTCGGGGCTTCCGGCCTCGCCCTTCTCAGCGCCGCCGCCGTCAGTGGTCGCGTGCAGGCACAATCGATTCCCGAGGCGCCGACGACCACGACCAACACCATGCAGCCGCCGCTCTACCCCACGAGCGGACCGGACTACCAGCCAGTGGTGACGCTCAACGGCTGGACCCTGCCATGGCGGCAGAACGGCGACTGGAAGGAGTTCCATCTCGTGGCCGAGCCGGTCGAGCGCGAAATGGCGCCGGGGATGATCGCCCGCCTGTGGGGCTACAACGGCCAGAGCCCGGGCCCCACCATAGAAGCGGTGGAAGGCGACAAGGTTCGCATTTTCGTCACCAATAGGCTGCCCGAGCACACAACGGTCCACTGGCATGGCCAGCTCCTGCCCTGCGGCATGGACGGGGTCGGCGGCCTCACCCAGCCGCACATCAAGCCGGGCCAGACCTTTGTCTACGAATTTCAGCTCATGAAAAGCGGGACCTTCATGTACCACCCGCACGCCGACGAGATGGTGCAGATGGCGATGGGCATGATGGGCTTCTTCGTGGTCCATCCGCGCGATCCCAAGCTGCATCGCGTCGACCGGGACTTCGTCTTCCTGCTGGCCTCGTATGACATCGACCCTGGCAACTACGTGCCCAAGGTCGCGGAGATGCTGAATTTCAACATGTGGACCTTCAATAGTCGGGTATTTCCGGGAATCGACCCGCTGGTGGTGGCCAAGGGCGATCGCGTACGCGTTCGGGTCGGCAACCTCACCATGACCAACCATCCGATTCACATGCACGGCTACGACTTCGAGGTGACCTGCACCGACGGCGGCTGGGTGCGTCCGGAAGCGCGCTGGCCGGAGGTCACGATCGACCTGCCGATCGGGGCGATGCGCGCCTACGAGTTCGACGCGATCTACCCTGGCGACTGGGCGCTGCATTGCCACAAGTCGCACCACACCATGAATGCGATGGGGCATGACATCAAAACCTTCATCGGCGTCAACAAGCGTGAGTTCTCCAAGCGGATGCGACGTCTCGTGCCGGATTACATGGCGATGGGCTCGGCCGGCATGGCCGACATGGGCGAGATGGAGATGCCGCTGCCCGACAACACGCTGCCGATGATGACCGGCTTCGCCCAGTTCGGGCCGGTCGAGATGGGCGGCATGTTCACGGTCGTGAAGGTGCGCGAGGGCCTGGCGGCGGGCGATTACAAGGATCCCGGCTGGTACAAGCACCCGCCTGGAACCGTCGCCTATCAATGGACCGGCCCGCCCCCTGCCGCCACGCGGGCCTCCACCCCCACGCCTGCCGCCAAACCCGGCGAAGCGCTGAAAGTCGTCAAGCCGTCTTCGCACGGCTCCCACAAGTAACCCTCACAGGAGACAATCATGAAGCTGCGTCATGTCTTTGCGACCGCCCTTGCTATCGGCGTGCTGTCGGCCGCCGCATCTGCCGCGCCAGGCCACGCGCCGGGCGAAGGCCACAGTCATCCGGCGGAGACAGCCTACGGCAAGCCGGGCGATCCCAAGAAGCCGGCGCGCATCGTCCAGATCGTGATGCGCGAGTCCGACGGCAAGATGCTGTTCGTTCCCGATACCCTCAAGATCCGGAAAGGGGAGCAGGTGCGCTTCCAGCTTCGCAACAACGGTGAGGTCGATCATGAATTCGTGGTCGCGACGGTGGAAGAGAATCTCAAGCACATGAAGGAGATGGAGAAGAACCCCGACATGGAGCACGACGACCCCAATGCCCGCCGCGTGAAGCCGAAGAAGACCGCCGAGATCGTCTGGCAGTTCACCAAGGCCGGCACGTTCGACTTTTCCTGCCTCATCCCCGGCCATCGCCAGGCCGGCATGTTCGGCACCATCGTCGTCGAGTAGTTCACGTCAAGGTTTGAGGGAGATTCGCATGTTCAGGACTCTAATTTCCGTCGCGCTCGCGGTGTTCTTCACTGTTGGCACCGCCTGGGCCGATGGCGACATGGTCAAGGGCGAAGTGGTCAAGATCGACAAGTCCGCCGGCAAGATCACGCTCAAGCACGGGCCGATCAAGAAGCTCGACATGGATTCAATGACCATGGTGTTCCGTGTCGCCGACCCGGCCATGCTTGACAAGGTCAAGGCCGGCGACAGGGTTACGTTCGAAGCTGATCGCGTCAACGGCGCGATCACCGTCACTACCCTCGACAAGATCAAGTGACACAAAGACAGCACCGCGTACCCCGATCAATCGTGTCGGCGCTGGCGACGGCAACCCTGGCCGTCGCCGCGTCGATGACGGCAATGGCCACCCGCGCCAGTGATCGGGAACTGCAGGCGACTCTCGATCGTTCGGGGTGCGTGCCCGAACGCATCGTTCCGATGAGGCTGTCGCCGGCGCTCGTCGTCTACGAAGTTACTTGCCGGGCGGCGAGACGAGTCCTGCAGGTCACCTGTTTGGAGTCGGAGTGTCGGCTTCAAATCCCACTCCGCAAGGATAATGATGACAAGTCGTAGCGAAAGGACATTGGACCATGCATGGCCGTTCCTTCGAGATATGGCGGCGTTGATCTCATGAGCCGTGGCCGCGCTTTCGTCGTCTTCGCTGTGGCAGCTGCCATCGGCTCGGCGGCCGGTTGGGCATCGGCCCAACCGGGGCCATTGCTCGATGCCGACTCAATGCTGCTGCAAGGCGCGCCCATGAGCATCATCGCAACGGTTCCTGGCATGCCTGCCGTTGTCGACGAGAGCAATCTTTACAGCGAGACCGGTATCGGACGTCTAAGCCCTGCGGTCGAAGGGGCACTGGAGCGGGTCTACGTGCCCAATCGCGCCGCCAATACCGTGTCCGTCATCGATCCGGCTTCTCTCAAGGTGATCGATACCTTTAAGGTCGGCATTCACCCGCAGCATGTGGTGCCCTCCTGGGACCTACGTACGCTCTGGGTTGCCAATAATGCCGAAGGTCGCACGGATGGCAGCCTGACACCCATCGATCCCGGCACGGCCAAACCAGGTCCGTCGATCCCGGTAGATGATCCTTACAATGTTTATTGGTCGCCGGACGGCCGCTACGCCATCGTGGTGGCTGAGGAGCGCCAGCGACTGGACTTTCGCAACGCGCACACGATGAAGTTCGAGTATTCGATAGCGACACCGAACTGCGTGGGTATCAATCACGCGGATTTCTCGATCGACGGCAAGTTTGCCTTGTTCACTTGTGAATTCGGTGGAGCGATCACCAAGATCGACCTCGTCAGTCGCGTGGTCATGGGTACGCTCGTGTTGAGTCCGTACTTCGATCGATCGGATACGCCAGCCGTGCTCGCCGCCTCCGACAACAAGCCAGGCACGGTCTTGGAATCCAGGGAACTCGGCGGCGCGCTCCGTACGACCAAAGGCATGCCGCAGGACGTGCGGATATCTCCAGACGGAAGAAAATTCTTCGTGGCTGACATGAAGGCCGACGGCGTTCACGTCGTCGATGGCAATTCTTTCAAGCAGGTCGCCTTCGTCGCCACCGGCGTCGGCGCGCACGGCCTGTACCCGAGCCGCGACGGAAAGCTTCTCTATGTGGCGAATCGCGGCTCCAACAAGATTCTCGGTCCGCCGGGCGGCAAAGGCAGCGTCTCGGTGATCGACTTCGCCACCCTCAAGGTCGTGCAGACGTGGCCGCTTCCCGGTGGTGGCAGCCCCGACATGGGCAACGTCAGCGCCGACGGCCGATACCTGTGGCTGTCGGGTCGTTTCGACGACGTCGTCTATCGCTTCGACACGACTTCGGGCAGCGTCGACAAGATCAAGGTCGGCCGCGAACCACATGGCCTGACGGTCTGGCCTCAGCCGGGGCGGTACTCGCTGGGTCATACGGGCAACCTGCGGTGAGGAAGACGTCCCCTTCGGCGATACTCTTGCAACCCGCCAGGCGGGCGTTGAGATTTCCTTCTTCACCGTCGAACCGCAGGCCGAACGCGTTCAGAACGGGGGGCGGCGCAGGATGGCGGCGCCGATTCTGTGGGCGAGCAAAAGTCGCTGCCTCTCCGGCATTTGCACTGCACGGCGCTCGTGCTCTTCCGCCACCCGTACCGGGTCATGCCCGTGGCTTGTACAGCGACAACGCCACGGGCGCGAACAGCACCAGCGAACCGCCAGTGGCATGGCTCACAAGTGATCTGCCTCGAGTCGGAACGCTGCCTCCGAATCCGGCCTCTCCAGGGCAATGAGAAATAGAATGCCAAAAAAGTCACCGCAGCGCTCGGCCGCGAGGAAGTCCATCTACATCGGCCTGGCAGTCGTGTTGGTCGCAGTCGTCGTTGGCGCGGTTTTTTTCGCCTGGAGACCGGCGCCGCCATCGCAGGTCGAGACCGGCCGGCGTCTCTATGCGGAAGCCTGCGCGGCCTGCCACGGCGCATCGCTCGAAGGTCAGGCGAACTGGCAAAGGCGGCTGCCGAATGGCCGGATGCCGGCGCCGCCCCACGATGCCTCGGGGCATACGTGGCACCATTCCGACGAAGTCCTCTTCCGCATCACTAGGGATGGCCCGGCGGCATATCCGGAAGGCTACCAGACGGACATGCTGGCCTTTGGGCAGCGTCTGACCGATCAGGAAATCTTGGCGACCCTGGCCTTCCTCAAGAGCACATGGCCGCCTGAGATCAGGGCAAAACAGGAACGTATCAACCTCGACTCTCGGCGCTGAGAGCCGTAGCGGGCGTGACGCCTCGGACCGCGGTCGGAAATGTCGAGCGGTCGGTCCGTATGCGGGGAGCGCTGGGAGGGACCTTGTCGGCGAGAGGGCGGATGCCCACCAGCCGATCCGGGGATGCTCGACAAGGTGAAGGCCGGCGACAAGATCGGGTTCGAGGCCGACCGAGTGAACGGCGCCATCACCGCAACGAAGATTTGTACTGTCCACTAACCACATGGGTTGTGGCGGCGATGAAGCCCTTCGCGGCGGCCAAGCCACTCGCGCAAGAAATGTGCCTTGCCAACAAGAGTCTCAAACACGCCGCGAGTCGTGGTCCCAGACGGGATTTGATCTATCTCAAGTTGTCGCGCGTGGATGTCGCGTATGCATCACAAGCGGGAGGTCCATAGCGTCGGGCCGGTCCATCGATCCATCGAAGCGTCGTTGCACTCTTCGACACTGTGGATTTTCGAACGCAAGGAGGAGAGCCTGTGATGAAAGTTCATCATTTCCTGGTGCTCCCAATCACCGCCGCCGCGCTTGCGGCGTGCCAGCCGATGTCGACGGGCACGGTGAAGGATCTCAATGTCCGCGACTGGGATGGGCACAGCGCGGCCCATCTCATTCAATCCTGGGGGACTCCGCACCACAACTATCCGATGGCCGATGGTGGCCGGGCGATCGGCTATATGTTCACCAACCAGGCGGTGACGGGGCCGAAATCTCAGGTCCTCTTTCAGGCGAGGAATTGCATGATCAACTTCACGGTCGATCGGAACGGCATCATCGACGATGCGACGGCAACCGGATCGAAGTGCACGATCGGACCTCATGGCGGCATGCATCCCCCGGCCAGCAAGACCTAGGATATCGGTCTTGTGGCAGGCGAGCTGAGCCGCGCGTGGTTGGCGCCGTGAAAAGCTTCGGAAGTGATCGGTAAGGACCGTCGCTTCCGAACTCTTCCGCGACCCCGCACGTCCGTCACATCATTCCCATCGGGCTCATCAGCAGCTCGTCGGCGACCTTCTTCTGGTCGTCGCTGAGCGACGCGTAAAGCGGATCGACGGCGGCGCTCAGCGCGCGAACCGTTTCGAGCCGCGCGGTCAGCGTCTTCTCGTAGTGGGCGAGGCGCTCGGGCGCGGTCGAGGACTTCATGCCGCCCTGCATCATCGCCGGCTTCGCGGCCCCGGCGTTCTTGCCCTCTGCGGTCTTGGCCATGCTGCGGATGACCTCGGCGAACTTGGTCCACTGCGGCTCCTGGGCCGGGGTGATCTTCAGTTCGGTCTTCAGGAAGGCGAGCCTGCCCTCGACATGCTTCAGCGGCCTGTCACCCATCATGCCGCCGTGCATCATGGCCATCATGCGGCTCATGTCGCCGCCCATCATGCTGCCGCCCTTCATGCCGCCAGCGCCGGCACCCTTCATCTCCATGCCGCCCGGCACGGCGGGCGCCGCCTGGGTCTTGTCGGAATGATCGTGGGGGCTGCGGTCGTCGCCGGGACGTGATTGGGCATGGGAAGCAAGCGGCACGGTC
>JAUXST010000227.1 GCA_030679805.1 Reyranella sp.
CCCGGATACATCGCGAAGGCTTGGTTCGAGGCGGTGAACATCTCCTGCAGCGCGAAGCCCACGGTGGCCGGCAGTCCCTGGCCGCCGTACTCCGGATCGCAGGTGACGGCGGTCCAGCCGCCCTCGCGGAACATGTCGTAAGCGTGCTTAAAGCCCTTGGGCGTGTGCACGACACCGTTCTCGTAGGTGCAGCCCTCTTCGTCGCCGGTGCGATTGAGCGGGAACAGCACGTTCTCGCAGAGCTTGGCTGCTTCCTCGATGATGGCATGGATGGTGTCGGGCGTGGCGTCCTCGTAGCCCGGCAGCTTGGCGAGCTGCGAGACGTCGAGTACCTCGTTCAGCACGAACTGGATATCCTTCAGCGGCGCCTTGTAGACGGCCATGGTATTCCTCCTCAGTCGCTGTCCGGGTCGACTCCGCGTTGGCGCAGCTCGGCCGCGACATGCGTCTCGACGTCCTTGAAGTCGCCGATCTGGGCATCGAGATCGGCCCGCCGGCGTTCGAGTTCCTCAATATGAAGTCTGCTTCGCCGCAGCAACTCACGCATCTGCTGCAGACCGGTGCGATCGACCTGATAGAGATCGAGCAGCTGCTTGATCTCGGCCAAGGAGAAGCCCAGCCGCTTACCGCGCAGGATCCAGCCCAACCGCGCGCGGTCGCCGACGCTGTAGAGCCGCTGCGTGCCTTGACGGCGCGGCTTGATCAGACCCTCGTCCTCGTAGAAGCGGATGGTGCGCGCAGTCACCGCGAACTCGCGCGCCAGTTCGGCGATGCTGTAGATGCGCTGCGTGTCGCGCGGCGCTGGGTTTTTGGCCGAAGGGGTGACGGCGACGGACATGGTGGTGAAGATGTAGTTAACGTTTACGTAAACGTCAATGTGGGTTTACGTAAACGGAAGGGCTCCCTTTATAGTGACCCCATGGATCCATCCGGAGACTATGAAATTATCCACCTCACTCGGTCGGTGCTGAGCAGCGAGACCGAGCGCGCCGTCCAGGCCCTGCTCAAGCAGGCATTCGGCGACATCGACGGGGACTATTATGCGGGCGACAACCCCGAACGCATCATGCTGCTGTCGAGCGGTGGGCGTCTGGTGGGTCACTTCGCCGCCTATGTCCGGGAGGTGGCGCTGGGAGGCGAGGAACTCGCCATCGGTCTCATCGGCGGCGTTGCCATAGATGTCCGGTTCCGCTCGCAAGGTCTTTCAAAGCGCCTGCTTCGCGAAGCCCACGCGTTCTTCGGCGAGCGCGCCCTGCCCTTCTCCGTTCTCTTTGCCTGTGAACCGGCGCGGTATCGATCATCGGGCTATCGACCGATGACGAACGAGACGCGATTCATCGAGGGCGGTCAATGGAAGCAATTTGTCTATCGCGGCGGAATGGTCGCCGAGTTGGGCGAGCGGAAATGGCCCGACACGCTGCTGGACCTTCGTGGCCGCGCGGTTTGATCGAGGCAAGAAGTCGTGTAGTTGAACGTCCAAAGCTTCAGAGGAAAGTCCACCAATGGCCATCTATCAACTCGGCGACAAGAAACCGGTGATCCCTGACTCCTGCTACGTCTCCGAGGAGGCGACGCTGATCGGAGACGTCATCCTGGGCGAGCGCGTGAGCATCCTGTTCGGCGCCGTGCTGCGTGCCGACAACGAACCGATCACCATCGGCGACGACAGCAACGTGCAGGACAACTCGGTGCTGCACACCGACCCCGGCGCGCCGCTCAACATCGGCAAGGGCGTGACGATCGGCCATTGCGTGATGCTGCACGGCTGCACGATCGGCGATGGCGCGCTGATCGGTGTCGGCGCCGTCGTGCTGAACCATTCGGTGATCGGCAAGGACAGCCTGGTGGGCGCCGGCGCCGTGGTAACCGAAGGCAAGACCTTCCCCGACCGCGCCGTGATCTTCGGTTCGCCGGCCAAGGCCGCGCGCGAGGTGAGCGAGGACAACGTCGAGCGCCTGCGCATGAGCGCGGCGAGCTACGTCCGGCGCGGCGCGCAGTACAAGAAAGACCTCAAGCGCATTGGGTAATCCACGCTTCCATGTCGTCCTGAGCGCAGCGAAGGACCTCACGCCGGCAAGGCCCCCGATGGCAGCGCCATGAGATCCTTCGCTCCGCTCAGGATGACAGGAAATCGTTCGCCATGATCACTTCACTCGACCATCTCGTCATCGGCGGTTCGGCCGGGGTCTACGAGACGCTGCTGGGACGGCGCGCGAGCGGTGGACGGCTTCGTACTGGCAACGTCGGGCTCGCCTTTGTCGGCGGTGTGCCGGGACTTCAATCGATGGCGTTCGCGACCGGCGACGTCAGCAAGGCGGCGACGCTGCTCGAGCGGCGTGCAGTGGCCGTGACTCGGGATGGGAACGCGCTCGCGCTCACGGGTCATGGCGTGGCGATCACGTTGACTGCAAAAGGAAGCGATGGGCCATCGCCTTTCACGGATGACGAGGCCGCGAGTGTCTCCGCGCTCGATCATGTCGTCGTGCGCACACCCAATCCCGAGCGGGCGATCGCTTTCTATGCCGGACGGCTGGGACTCGACCTCCGGCTCGACCGTTCCAACGAGAAATGGGGCGCGCGCCTTCTGTTCTTCCGCTGCGGCGATCTGGTGGTCGAGATTGCGCATGATCTGAAGACGGGCGTGTCGGATGCGCCCGACCAACTCTGGGGACTCTCCTGGCGCGTGCCTGACGTCGCCAAGGCCAACGCCCGCCTGAAGGCTTCAGGCCTCGACGTCACCGAGCCGCGCGATGGCCGCCGCCCCGGCAGCCAGGTCTTCTCGGTGAAGAACAAGACCGAGGGCGTGCCCACCTTGGTGATCGGCGGCATCGGGCGCTGGTAAAGCCGCGGGGCGGCATGCGATGCTGTCACAAAATCGTCATAAGCGGAGGAACCCATGCGGCTCGCCACGATCGCTCTCGGCGCACTCGTCCTCGCCTCGCCCGCCTCGGCGCAAGGTGTGGTGAATGTCTACTGCTCGGTGCAGGTCGAGTGGTGCACGCTGGCCGCCAACGAATTCCAAAAGGCGAGCGGCATAAAAGTCTCGATGTCCCAGAAGGGTTCGGGCGAGACCATCGCGCAGTTGAAGGCCGAGGCGCAGAACCCCAAGGGCGACGTGTGGTTCGGCGGCACCGGCGACCCCCACCTGCAGGCGGCCGAAGAGGGACTGACCGAAGCCTATAAGTCGCCGCGACTGGCCGACCTTCATCCCTGGGCGGTGAAGCAGAACACCGATTCGGGCGGCAAGACCGTCGGCATCTATGCCGGCGCGTTGGGCTTCGGCTTCAACACAGAACTTCTGGCCAAGAAAGGCGCCAAGGCGCCGGCCTGCTGGGCCGATCTGCTGAAGCCGGAATTCAAGGGCGAAATCCAGATGGCCAATCCCAACTCCTCGGGCACCGCCTATGTGGCGATCGCCACGCTGGTCCAGCTGATGGGCGAGGAAGAGGCCTTCAAGTACCTGAAGAAGATGCACGCCAACATCAACGCCTACACGCGCTCCGGCACGGCGCCGATGAAGGCGGTGGCGCGCGGCGAGACCATGGTCTCGATCAGCTTCGTCCATGATGGCGTGACCGAAGCGCTGGCGGGATTTCCAGTGAAGACGGCCACGCCGTGCGAGGGCACAGGCTACGAAATCGGCTCGATGAGCATCGTCAAGGGTGCGCGCAATCTCGCCAACGCCAAGAAATTCTACGACTGGGCGCTCACGCCGGAGGCGCAGAAGCTCGGCGCCCAGGCCAAGCAGTTCCAGGTGCCGTCGAACAAGGCGACGCCGCTGCCACCCGAGGCACCGAAGTTCGCCGACATCAAGCTGATCGACTACGACCAGGCCAAGTACGGCAAGTCGGCCGAGCGCAAGCGGCTGATCGCGCGCTGGGACAGTGAAGTGGGCGCCTTGCCGAAGCCGTAGCGACCGAAACACCGATGATCTCGCGCGCGCCTCTGGCGTGGTCGGCGGCGGGCCTGCTCGCTGCCATCGCGCTACCCTGGTGCGCGCTGCAGGAAGGCCTCGACTCGGGCGCGTGGCTCGGTGGCCTGTGGTCTTCGGAAGACTATGCGAGCGGCCTCGGCCAGATCGTCGAGCATGGAAAGTGGTGGCTGGCGCCGACGCTGCTGGCGCTCGCGGCGTGCCTCGCAGCCGCGCTGTTGCCCGCAACACGCCAGCGCCGCGGCACGCTGCTGCTGATCGCGAGCACCGCGGGCCTCCTGCTGTTCGTCGCCCAAGCCCTCGGCATCGGCTTGCGTGGCTGGACTGCGGCCTGGCTCACGACCTTGTTCGGCGAACTCGACGGCCGCCAGGTCGGCCTCGGTGCCGGCGGCGCCGTGGTGCTGGTGGCATTGCTGTCGCTGCTGTCGATTGGGCTGGCGCTGCGTGGTGGCTTCGGTGGCGATGCCTTCGTTGCGGGCGCGGTGACGACAGTGGCGTCCTCGATCGTGCTGTTCACTGCCTGGCCGATCCTACGCATCCTGGTGCAGGCCTTCCAGGACGGCGACGGACTTCTGGCACCTGCGCTGCTGGTCGAGCGGCTGGCGACGGAGAAGATCTGGAGCCTGCGCTGCCTCTCCGGCGGCGGCCGCTGCGGCGTCGCCTGGAACACCCTGTTCCTGGCGCTGGGCTGCGGCGCCGGCACGACGGCGCTGGGGCTCGCCTTTGCGCTCATCGTCACGCGCACCTCGTTCGGCTTCAAGAAGACGCTGCGCGTGCTGACGGTGCTGCCGATCGTAACGCCGCCCTTCGTTATCGGGCTGGCGCTTATCCTGGTGTTCGGCCGCTCCGGCCTCGTCAACCAGTTCCTCGAATGGTCGATGGGCATCCAGCCGACGCGCTGGATCTACGGTTTCCAGGGCGTGTTCCTGGCGCAGCTCTTCGCCTTCACGCCGGTCGCGTTCCTCGTCCTGATCGGGGTCGTCGAGGGCGTCAGCCCGACACTCGAGGAGGCCTCGCAGACCTTGCGCGCCGACCGCTGGGCCACCTTCACCACGGTGTCGCTGCCGCTGATGCGGCCCGGCCTCGCCAACGCCTTCCTGGTCGGCTTCATCGAAAGCATCGCCGACTTCGGCAACCCCATCGTGCTGGGCGGCGACTACGGCGTGCTCTCGACCGAGATCTATTTTGCCGTGGTCGGCGCCCAGCTCGACTATGGCCGCGCGGCCTCGCTCGCGTTGCTGCTGCTGGTCTTTGCACTCGGCGCCTTCTTCCTGCAGCGCCGCGTCGTGGGCACCGGCTCCTACGCCACCATCTCGGGCAAGGGCGATTCCGGCCTGCCGACGCCATTGCCCGACCGGGCGCGGCGCGCCGCTGCCTGCGTGGCGCTGCCGTGGGCCGCCTTCACCCTGATGCTCTACGGCTTCGCCTTCGTCGGCGGCCTCGTGAAGGTGTGGGGCCGCGACTACACGCCGACCTTGGACCACTACGCCAAGGCCTTCGCGGTCGAACACACCGCCGACGGGCTGATCTGGACCGGCGCGGCGTGGAACTCGTTCTGGACGACGCTGAAGCTTGCCGCCATCGCAGCTCCCCTCACTGCGGCGCTCGGTCTGATCGCGGCGTGGCTACTGGTGCGCCAGCGCTTCGCCGGCCGCGCCACCCTCGAATTCGCCACCATGCTGAGCTTCGCGGTGCCGGGCACGGTGATCGGCGTGGCCTATGTCTTCGCCTTCAACGTGCCGCCGATCGAGATCACCGGCACGGCGATGATCATCGTGCTCTGCTTCATCTTTAGGAACATGCCGGTGGGCGTGCGCGCCGGCATGGCGGCGATGAGCCAGATCGACCGCAGCCTCGACGAGGCCTCGCTCACGCTCCGCGGCCGCGCGCCGCAGACGCTGTTCTACGTCGTGCTGCCGCTCTTGCGTCCGGCCATCGTGGGAGCGCTGGTCTACGGCTTCGTGCGCGCGGTGACGACGGTGAGCGCCGTTGTCTTCCTGGTGACGGCCGAGTACGAACTCGCCACCACCTACATCATCCTGCGCGTCATCAACGGCGACTACGGTCTCGCCATCGCCTACAGCTGCGCGCTGATCGTGCTCATGCTGGCGGTGATCCTGCTGATCCAGTTCGCAGTGGGCGACCGGCGGCTCGGACGGCGCGCCGTGGCACTAAAGGGAGGCCGTGCGTGAGCGTCCAATTCGAGGGAGTCGTGAAGCGTTACGGTGAGGCGACCGCCGTCGCCGGCATCAGCTTCACGGTCGAGGCCGGCACGCTGGTGACCCTGCTCGGCCCCTCGGGCTGCGGCAAGACGACGACGCTGCGCATGATTGCGGGCCTCGAACTGCCGAGCGAGGGCCGCGTCGTGATCGCCGGCCGCGACGTCACGACGCTCGGCGCCACGCAGCGCGACGTCAGCATGGTGTTCCAGTCCTACGCCCTGTTCCCGCACATGAACGTGCTGGAGAACGTCTGCTACGGGCTGCGTCGCTCCGGCCAGTCGCGGGAAGACGCAGCCCGGCACGCGCGCGAGGGCCTGCTCCAGGTTGGGCTGGAAAGCTACGAGGAGCGCCAGCCATCGGAACTGTCGGGCGGCCAGCAGCAGCGCGTCGCCGTCGCTCGCGCTCTTGTCCTAAAACCCTCCGTATTGCTGTTCGACGAGCCGCTGAGCAACCTCGACGCGCGGCTGCGCCGCCAGATGCGCGAGGAGATCCGCGAGCTGCAGCAGCGGCTCGGCCTCACCGTGGTCTACGTGACGCACGATCAGCAGGAGGCGATGGCCGTCTCAGACCGCATCATCGTCATGAACGCAGGGCGCATCGAGCAGCAGGGCAGCCCGCGCGATCTCTATGAAAGGCCGGCGACGCCCTTCCTGGCACGCTTCATGGGCGAGTCCAACCCGGCGCGCGGCGTCCTGAGCCGCCTCGATCCCGCGACCGTGCGGGTGCGGCTTGGCACCTGCGAGATCGACGTCGCCAATGCGACCGCCGCTGACGGCAATGCCACCGTAGCGATCCGGCCCGAGGCGATCGCGGTCGAACGTCCGGCCGATGCCGCCGCCAACAGCCTGGCCGGCACGATCGCCAAGGCGAGCTATCTCGGCACGCACATGGAATATTCCATCGACACCGCGGCGGGCGTGCTGTTCGCCACCTGCCCGCACGTCGATCGGCCCCTGGCGGCCGGCGATCCGGTCGCGCTGCAGCTGGCGCCCCGGGGCGTCATCGTGGTTGAAGGCTGAATGCGTCGTCTCGTCTTCCTCGCCTTTCTGGCGCTCGGCGCCTGCGCCACGCCACCGGCCACGGCACCCAAGTCGGCCGCGGACCTCGCCCCGCTTGGCCCCTGCCCGCCCTCGTCATGGAAGCCCGAGGCGCCGCCGCCCACGGCAAGCGCCAAGACTTCCATGGTGCTGTTGGCGGTCGGCGAATGGGCGCGCTTCGGCCGCCAGGCGATCACCTATTCCACCGACGCGCCGCCCCGCACCGAGCAGTTGGGGGTCCAGGAGCGGGATGCGCCCGAGCGCATCACCGACTATTGGGCGAGCGTCGGCAAGTCCGGCCGCAGCGGCCTCGACGACATTCCGTGGTCGGCTGCGTTCATCTCCTGGGACATCGAAAGCGCGGGTGTGTCGCGCAGCCAATTCTGCCCCGACCAGACCCATACGATCTATGTCGAGCGCCTGGTCGAGCGGGCGCGCCAACCCGGCGCCGCCTTCATCCCCCGGTCGCCCCGGGAACGCGCGCCGCAGGTCGGCGACCTCGTCTGTGCCTCGCGCAACGGCAGCGGCACGACGCTCGACAACCTCAATCGCGGCGCCGGGCACTGCGACATCGTGGTCGAAGTGCGGCCTGGCGAGGTCCATGCCATCGGCGGCAACGTTGGGGACTCGGTCAGCCGCAGCGTCTTTCCACTGGACGGCGACGGGTTTTTGTCGCCCATTTCCGCCCGTCCAGTATTCACCGTGATTGAAAATCGTTTGCCCTAGGGAACGTCAATGTCCGCGCTGTCGCTCTACGACTACGTCATCATCGGTGCCGGATCGGCCGGCTGCACCATGGCCAACCGCCTCGCCGCCAAGGATGGGTTGCGGATCCTGGTGCTCGAGGCGGGACCACCCGACTCGTCGTTCCTGCTGAAAATGCCGGCGGGCTTCGCCAGCCTCGGCGACAAGACGCCCTACAACTGGCGTTACGAGACGACGCCGCAGAAGCACTGCAACGACCGGCGCATGTACTGGCCGCGCGGCAAGACGCTGGGCGGCTCATCCTCGATCAACGCCATGCTGTACGTGCGCGGCAATGCCTGGGACTACGACCAGTGGCGCCAGCTCGGCAACGAAGGCTGGAGCTACAACGACGTCCTGCCCTACTTCAAGAACGCCGAGAACAACGAGCGCGGTGGCGACGACTTCCACGGCACCGGCGGGCCGCTCAACGTCGCCGACCAGGTCGACCCCTGCAAGCTCAACGAGGCGTTCCTCAAGGCCGCCGAGCAGGCCGGCCACAAGCGCGTCGCCGACTTCAACGGCGCCCAGCAGGAGGGCATGGGTTACTACCAGGTGACGCAGAAGGACAAGAAGCGCTGGAGCACGGCCAGCGCATACCTGCGGCCGGCGATTGCGCGCGGTAACTCCCACGTCGAGATCATCACCAACGCGATGGTCGAACGCATCATCTTCGACGGCACCCGCGCCATGGGCGTGCGCTACGTGGTCGGCGACCGCGACGAGGTGGCGCGCGCCAACCGCGAGATCATCCTGTGCGGCGGTGCCGTCAACTCGCCGCAACTTCTGCTGCTCTCGGGCGTCGGCCCCGCCGATCACCTGAAGTCACTGGGCATCACGCCGGTGATCGACCTGCCCGGCGTCGGCGGCAATCTGCAGGACCATCTGGATGCGGCGCTGCTGCAGTTCTGCAAGACGCGCGACACCTACGACACCGCCAACAAGCTGGTCTCGCTCTACCAGTACGTCGTGAATAAGAAGGGCCCCGGCACCTCGCCGATCGCCGAATCGGGCGGCTTCCTGAGCACGCGCCCGGGCCTTGCCGCGCCCGACATTCAGCTTCACTTCCTGCCCGTTCTGGTCGTCGATCACGGCCGCACCATGATGAAGAAAAACGGTTTCAGCCTGCACGTCTGCGCGCTGCGCCCCGAGAGTGCCGGCACCATCCGGCTGCGCAGCACCAACCCCAACGACCATCCGCTGATCGACGCCAATTACCTCGCCGAACGCAAGGACCTCGATACGCTGATCGCCGGCGTCAAGATGGGCCGCGAGGTCTTCGCCCAGTCGGGCCTCGATCCCTATCGTGCCGACGAGTTCCAGCCAGGTGCCGTGGCCAAAACCGACGCCGAGCTCGAACAGTGGATCCGCGCCAAGTGCGAGACGATCTATCACCCGGTCGGCAGCTGCAAGATGGGCCCGGACACCGACCGCATGGCCGTCGTCAACGACAAGCTGCTGGTGCACGGCGTCGAAGGGCTGCGCGTGGTCGACGCCTCGATCATGCCGACCCTCGTCGGCGGCAATACCAACGCCCCCACCATCATGATCGCCGAACGTACCGCCGCGATCATGCACGCGGCCGGCCTCACGAACTGAGCCGCGCCCCGGCCATGAACGAGTTCGGGCGCGCACTGAGACGGTGGCGCCGCCTGCGCGGCGTCAAGCAGAGCCATGCCGCGGAGATGTTCGGCGTCACCCAGGCCACGCTGTCGCGCTGGGAACGGGGGCATCACCACGCCTCGCAGGAGATCGCCGACAAATTGTCGAAGCTCCTGGCCGCACCCCTGGACTCGGCCGGCGACGCCGGATTGCGCCGACTCGTCGAGAGTTCCAGGCTTCCGGTCCATCTCATCTGCGACCTGACGCACCGGTTGCTGGCGGCCTCGCCGGCGCGCGTCGCGGACTGGCGCGGCAGCGCCAATGAGTTTCGCGGCGTGTCGCTTTGGCGCTTCGCGACGGATGAAATCCGTTCCGCCGAAGGCCGTCTCACCGATCTCGGCTGGTACGACGCAGGCACTCCGTCGTTGACCTTCCGGACCGGGTCCAATCGCAGCGACTTCGTGCCGATCGTCGCCGGAGTCCTGGTTTGGGAACGACTGCAACTCAGCGACGGAACGACGGCCCGCCTCGTGACCTCCATCGGGCATTAGGCGAATATTTTAGGCGAATATTTTATTCGTGGGCCGGCATACCGGGCGTCTCTACAGTCGCCGGCATGACGACGTCCTGGGGTCGCATCTTCGTGATCTACGGCATAGGGGTGCTGGCGGCCGGTCAGCTCGGCATCGTGCCGCCGCTGGTGCCGGCACTGCAGCGCGACCTCGGCATGTCGCTGGCGACCGCCGGCATGACCGTGTCGATCGTCACCCTGATCGGGGCGCTGTTCGGCTTGCTTGCCGGCAACTGGTCCGAACGGATCGGCCATGGGCGCGCGCTCCGCATCGGCCTCCTGATCATGGCGGTGGCGGCGGCGATCTGCGCTGCCTGCAACGACGGCGCCATGCTGCTCGGCGCGCGTGGCCTCGCAGGGATCGGCTACCTGCTGATCGTCGTGGCGAGTCCCTCGTTGATGGCCGCCACGTCCGAGCCGCGGCACCAGCCCTTCACGCTGTCCCTGTGGGGGACCTTCGTCCCGACGGGCATCGCGCTCTCCGGCATCGTGGCGGCAAGCCTCGCCGGCCGCGCCGGCTGGCGGATGGTCTT
>JAUXST010000230.1 GCA_030679805.1 Reyranella sp.
ATCGGCTTCTGCGGCACGGTGGAAGGCGGCTGCCACTACGTGCATTCGCCGCTCTACGACTTCAACGACAAGATCCTGACGACCGGGGCGGCCTACTGGATGAACCTCGTCCAGCTCGAGCTGGGCGACGCGGCGTAGCGATCAAAATCTTCGCAGTGGCGCGCTCCCAGCCATGACCGCAGTCCAGCGTCACCGCCCGGCGTTGCCGGTCGCGGGCTGGACCGAAAGTTCGGCGCCGCGTTTGGTGATCGTCTTGGCGATGGCGTCGCGGCCCAGCCGGGTGCGGTCGTCGCCTTCGATCAGCCACGCCACGCCGCCGGCCTGGGCGACCTGATTGGCCCGGCGCAGCGCGTCGTCCAGCATCTCATAGGCCGCGGGCAGCAGGCGGTGCTTGGCGGCCAAAAACTCCTTTTCGGAGGTGCAAACGTAGCCGACGGTCCACCAGAGCCTGTAGGTCATGCAAAGTCCTCGCTAGTGCGACCCACTGTGGACCGGACGTCACCTTACCTCTTTTGACCGGCCGTCGATATGCGGTCGCTTGGCCCAGAGGGAGGCTGGGGGCTGCGGCAATGTGGGCCTGACTCGAATTTGCAGGTTCAGCCGAATCAGGCTATGTTTTTAGCTAGGATGGGGCTTCTGCACCCATCTGCCAGACGCCCGCGGATCGCTCCGCCGGGCGTTTTTCTTTGCCCAAATTCAGGACATCCGCATGACCAAACTCCCTTTGCCGTGGACGCGGCAGGGCCGCTTCCTGCGCACGCTGGCCAAGACCGGCAATGTCGCCCAGGCCTGCCGCGCCGCCTGTATCGACCGGCGCCTGGCCTATCGCTGGCGCGACCGCCTGCCCGACTTCGCACGCCGCTGGAAGGAGGCCGTCGCCCGGGCCAACGAACTGTTGCGAGGTGAACTGATGGAACGCGCCCTCGTGGGGCGGGAGCGCAACGTCTATCGCTACCGCCCGACCGTCGCCCACCGCCAGGTCCGGCGCGAGATCTTCGGGTCGGCGGCGGGACCATCGCAGCCCTCCCGCGAGCTCTCGCTGGCGGAACGGCTGCGCGCGGCGGAGCTGCGGGTGGCCCGCTACGAAGCCGAAAACGGAATCACGCCGCGGCACACGCATTTCGAAAAGTGAAGACGGAAAATGTGGGGCAGGCCCGGCGCCGATCTGCGCGTCGGTTCAAGGACTTGGACCCCGAAAAAGAACACCGATACCGAACAAACAAACCCCGTTCAGGCGAGGCCGCGAATGGTCCACGGCTGCGCGTCTCAGGCGCCGTAGTCGAAGCTCCACGCCTCGTTGGCGGTGTTCCAGCTGCCGTCGACATGCAGATGCACGGCGGCAAAGGAGTCGATGCCGGCGTCGAAGATCGTGGCCACTTCCGGCGCGGGGTGGTCGCCCGACGTTTCGAGCGTGGGCAGGATCAGCCCGTCGGAGAGACTGCCGAGGGCCACCAGCGGATCCTCGCCGGCCAACGCCACCGCCAGCGCGGCGGCCGCCTGTTGGTCGATGCCGATCATGCCGCTCACGAAGATATCGCCGGGTTCGCCGAACAGCCTGTCGAGCGGCGCGCCATAGCTGCAGGTGTCGAGGCCGGCATCGGCCCAGCGCGACTCGAGCGTGGCGTAGATGGGAAGGTCGTGACGATCGAACTCGACCAGATCCGCGCCGACGACGAACGTCGTTTCGATGGTCGAGCCATCGCAGGTGACCAAAGGACTCATGAAAATGTCTTTCGTTCTAAAATACTGGTTTAATTGTACTAAATAACCCATTGAGAATAAAGAAAGAACGTTTGGCGGTTTGGCCGCATCCTGGAATTTGCGAGGAATCGCAATGGCTTGGCCTTTGCCAACGGCTTACGGTGCCGGGCCATTTTTAAGTGTTGGGGGCTTGGAACGATGAACGGTGCGGAGAGTCTGGTACGGACCTTGGTGAAGGGGGGCGTCGAAGTCTGTTTCGCCAATCCCGGCACTTCCGAGATGCATTTCGTGGGCGCGCTCGACCGCGTCGAGGGCATGCGTTGCGTGCTCGGCCTTTTCGAAGGCGTCTGCAGCGGGGCGGCCGACGGCTACTACCGCATGACCGACAAGCCGGCCTCGACCCTGCTCCATCTCGGGCCCGGCCTCGCCAATGCGGCGGCCAACCTGCACAACGCCAAGAAGGCGGGCTCGGGCGTGGTCAACATCGTGGGCGAGCACGCGCTCTATCACATCAAGTACGACACGCCGCTCACCGCCGACATCGAGGGCATCGCGCGCCCGTTCTCGCATTGGGTAAAGACCTCGCCCACGTCGAAGACCGTGGCCGGCGATGGCGCGCTCGCGATCCAGGCCGCGCGCGTGGCGCCGGGCCAGATCGCCACACTCATTCTTCCGGCCGACACCGCCTGGGGCGAGGCCGACGGTCCGGCCGAGACGCCGGCGACGCCGGCGCCGGACAAGCCCACTAGCGAGGCCGTGGTGGCCGCGGCCAAGGCGCTAAAAATGCCGGGCGCAATGCTGTTCATCGGCGGCCGCGCCTTGCGTGCGCGTGGCCTCGAACTCGCGGGCAAGATCGCCGCCAAGACCGGCTGCAAGGTCCAGGGCGCCGGTGGCACGGCGCGCATCGAGCGCGGTTCGGGCCGCGTGCCCGTGCTGCGCCTGCATTTCGTGATCGAGAATGCCCAGGCGCAGTTGAAGGGCACGAAGCAGATGGTGCTGTGCGGTGCCAAGGCGCCCTTCGCTTTCTTCGCCTATCCCGGCAAGCCGTCCGTGCTCTCACCGGACGATTGCGTGATCAGCACGCTCTGCCCGGTCGACGGCGATCCGCTGGCCTCGCTGGAAGCGCTGGCCGCCGAACTGGGCGCGCTCAACGAAAAGGCGGCGGGCGTTGCCCAGCCGAGCCGGCCCGACCGTCCGACCGGCAAGTTCACGCTCGATGGCCTCGGCCAGGCGCTGGGCGCCACCATGCCGGAAGGCGCCATCGTGGTCGACGAATCGGTCACCACGGGCCGCGGCTTCTTCCCGTTCAGCGCCGGCGCGCCGCCGCACGACTGGCTGAACAACATGGGCGGCTCGATCGGCTTCGGCGGACCCGTCGCCGTCGGTGCCGCGGTCGCGTGTCCCGACCGCAAGGTCATCTGCATGATCGGCGACGGCTCGGCGATGTACACGATCCAGTCGCTGTGGACGATGGCGCGCGAGAACCTCGACGTCTGCGTGATGATCTTCTCCAACCGCTCCTACAACATCCTCTACAGCCAGCTCGCCGACGTCGGCGCCGCCAACCCCGGCCCGCGCGCCATCGACATGCTGACGCTCGACCGGCCGACGCTCGACTTCGCGATGATGTCCAAGAGCATGGGCGTGCCGGGCGGCCAGGCGCGCAACCTCGAGGAGTTGACCAAGCAGCTCACTTACGCCATGTCGCAAAAGGGTCCGTACCTCATCGACGTGATCATGTAAGCGGGCGATGGAAGAAGCCCGCCGTCGCACGCTGCACGGTCGTCGTCGGGGCAAGAAGTTGCGGGCCGGGCAGCAGTCGCTGCTGGGCACGCTGCTGCCCCGCCTCGCGCTCGACCTGCCCGCCGAACTCACCGTCACGCCCGACAACGATGTCGCCGAAAGCGCCGCGAAGATTGATCTTGCCCGCGCCTTCGGCGGCACGCTGCCGGCCGGCGGCGTGTGGCTGGAGGTGGGCTTCGGCGCCGGCGAGCATCTGGTCTGGCAGGCCGAGCACCATCCCGATGTCGGCCTGATCGGCTGCGAGCCGTTCATCAACGGCGTCGCCAAGTGCCTGGCCCATATCGAACGGACGGGGGTGGGCAACGTGCGGCTGTTCACCGACGATGCGCGCTTCGTCATGGCGGCGCTACCCGCCGGCTCGCTGTCGCGCGCCTTCGTGCTTTTTCCCGATCCGTGGCCGAAGACGCGCCATCACAAGCGCCGCTTCGTGCAGCGCGACAATCTCGATGTGCTGGCGCGCCTGATGGTTCCGGGCGCGGAGCTGAGACTTGCGACCGACGATCCGAGCTATCTGCCGTGGATGGTGGAGCATGCCTGCACCCATCCGGCCTTCGAGTGGCTGGCCGAGCGTCCGGCCGACTGGCGCGGCCGGCCCGACGACTGGCCGCCGACGCGCTACGAACAGAAGATGCTGGCCGGCCACAAGCCGGTGTTCCTGCGCTTCAGGCGTCGATAACGCGCGAGCGGGGACGGATCAGCACCAGGACTGCGGCGGCGGCCTGCAGCACCAGGCAGGCGATCAGCGAGGTGCGGTAGTCGCCCGACAGTTCGTGCAGGACACCCAGGATCGACGGCCCTGTAGCGGCCACGAGCTGGGTGATGGCGACATTCAGGCTGACGGCGCGGGCGAAATCGCGGCGCGGCAATTCCTGCTGCACGATCAGGCCGGGCAGCGTGATCAGATTGCCGACGCCGAACCCGAACAGGATGCAGCCAAGGTAAAGACCGAACACCGACGAGGTCTGGAGCAGCACGATCATGCCGGCGATCTGCACGGCGAGGTTGGCCGAGGTGGCGCCGCGGCGGTCGATGCGATCGATCACCAGGCCGACCGAGAAGCGGCCCACCAGGGCCGACAGCGCGGTGACGCTGACGACCCAGCCGGCCTCCTTCAGGCCGAGCGTGGGCACGAGGAACGCCGCCTGATGGGCGATGAAGCTGATCTGCGCCAGCAGGCCCAGCGAAAAAGCGCCGACCATCGTGAGGTAGCGCGGCTCGCGCAGCAGCTGGCCGCGGCCCATCGGCGTGCCGGCGGGCTCGACCGAGGCCGCGAGTTCGTCGCCCGCGTCGTGCTCATCGGCCCGGCGCGGGCGGAGCGCGAAGGCGGCCAGCGGCCACAGGGTGGCCAGCACCACGGCGACGGCGGCGACACAGGCTTGTGTAAAGCCCAGCGTGTCGATCGCCCAGGCGAAGACCGGCGCGAACAGCAGCCCGCCGCAGGTCGCTCCGTTCAGCGCCAGGCTGGCAGCCAGGCCGCGGCGGCGGTTGAACCACTGGGCGATGATGGTGTTGATCGCAGCACCCCCCATGGCGGCCCAGCCCGGGATCATCACCAGGAAGGCGAGGTAGATCTGCCAGGGCCGGTCGAGGACCGTGAGGCCCAGCACACCCAGCCCCATCAGCCCGACGCCGCCTAAAACGATGACCCGGGCGCCTCGCTTCTGGATCGCATCGCCCACCTGCATCACCAGAAAGGCACCCGCCAGGTAATAGAAGGTGATGGC
>JAUXST010000231.1 GCA_030679805.1 Reyranella sp.
GCCGGAGGTCGATGCCTGGTGGCAGCGGGATGGCGTCGTCGCCCTTCACGCGGCGGCGCTGCGTCCAGTTCTCGCGCTGCAGGTTGATGACCAGGTCGCCCTTTTTGACATGCGTCACCGCCGAGCCGACAGCCGTGACGCGGCCGACGCATTCCGCGCCCGGCGTCGACGGCAGCGGCGGCTTCAGCCGGTAGCTTCCCTTGCAGAACCACATGTCGGCGGGATTGATGGGAAAGGCCAGCACGTCGAAGACGACTTCGTTGGGTCCAGGATCGCCGACGTCCGGCACCTCGGCGCAGCGTGCAACGTCCCAGGGCGTTCCGTACCGGTCGATCAGCACCTGCTTCACGCTGTTCCTCCGCGAGAATTCTCCGGGGCCGCTTTGTTGGCCCGTCGATTGCTTATAAGATGATTTGATAAGGGGTGAAATGCCGGATGGCCGCCAAGGCATTTGACGAAATGAACTCCGGGACGCCAGGCTCGGGAACTGGGGACTCGGTCCGTGCGCCCTACCGCGGCGTCGCCAACTGGCTCGCGCGCACATCGCCCGAGCGGGTGGCGGCCACGCGCCACGAGGTCGACCTGTTCTATCGCCGGCACGGCATCACCTTCGGCGCCTATGGCGCCGTCGACGGCCACGAGACCACGATCCCCTTCGACATCATTCCACGGGTCATCGCCTGGGACGAGTGGGAGTACCTGTACAAGGGCTTGGTGCAGCGCGTGCAGGCGCTCAACGCCTTCCTCGCCGACGCCTACGGCGCGCGGGAGATCTGCCGCGCCGGCGTGATACCCGAGAGCCAGATCCTGATGAACGCGGAGTTCGTGGCGATGGCGCAAGGCCTCGCCCTTCCGGGCGGCGTCCATGCCCACATCGCCGGCATCGATCTCGTGCGGGTCGGTGAAAAGGATTTCTACGTCCTCGAGGACAATGTCCGAACGCCCTCCGGCGTCTCCTACGTCCTAGAGAACCGTGAAGTCATGATGCGGCTGGCGCCGGAGCTGTTTTCGGCCATGCGGGTGTTGCCGGTCGCCAACTATTCCGAGGAACTCCTGGCGACGCTGCGATCGGTGTCGTTCAGCGACGATGCCGAACCCAACGTCGTGCTGCTGACGCCGGGCCACTTCAACAGCGCCTATTTCGAGCATGCGTTCCTGGCCGACGAAATGGGGATCGAACTGTGCGAGGGCGCGGACCTGTTCGTCGACGAAGGCCGCGTCTACATGCGCACGCCGCGTGGGCCGCAGCGGGTCGATGTCATCTATCGCCGCGTTGACGATGCCTTCCTCGACCCGCTGGCGATGCGGCCGGATTCCTTTCTCGGCGTCGCGGGCCTTCTGGGGGCGCTGCGCGCCGGGCGCGTCAACATCGTGAACGCGCTCGGCAACGGCGTGGCCGACGACAAGTCGACCTACACCTACGTTCCCGAGATGATCCGCTTCTACCTCGGCGAGGAGCCGATCCTCTCCAATGTACCGACCTGGCGCTGCGACCGGCCGGGCGACTTCAAGTACGTGCTCGAGCACCTGCCCGAACTGGTCGTCAAGGAAGTGCATGGCTCCGGCGGCAAGGGCATGCTGGTCGGGCCGACCTCGAGCAAGGCCGAAATCGAGGCCTTCGCCGGTTTCGTACGGGCGCGGCCGGACAACTACATCGCCCAGCCGACCCTGGCGCTTTCCACGTGCCCGACCTTCGTCGGCCAGGGCGTGGCGCCGCGCCATGTCGACCTCCGTCCTTTCGTGCTGTCGGGGCGCAAGGTCACCATCATCCCGGGCGGGCTCACGCGCGTGGCGCTGAAAGAAGGATCGCTGGTCGTCAATTCGAGCCAGGGCGGCGGCACCAAGGACACCTGGGTCCTCGCTCCCGAAGCCGGAACGGGCGGATAGACGCGCCATGCTGA
Organism: Reyranella sp.; assembly: GCA_030679805.1. Lineage (GTDB taxonomy): Bacteria > Pseudomonadota > Alphaproteobacteria > Reyranellales > Reyranellaceae > Reyranella. Next base: position 1,902 of record JAUXST010000231.1, read on the forward strand.
GCAGCACCGCCAAGAACCTCTACTGGATGGGCCGCTACCTGCAGCGCGCCAAGTCGACGGCGCGGCTCATCGAAGCCACGCAGCGCATGGCGCTGCAGTCGCGCGGCGAGGAGGCGGCGGGGGTCGCCGCCATCTTCGGCATGGAGGACGAATTCCGCCAGACCCAGGAACAGGGCGGCCGACTGGCCAGCCTCATCGATTTCCTGGTACTGGACGAGCGCAATCCCTCCTCGATCGTGAGTTCGATCGCCGCCGCCCGCAGCAACGCCCGCGAGGAACGCAACAACATCACCGTCGACGTCTGGGAGAGCCTGAACGCGCTGTGGCTGGAACTCAGCACGCGCCTGCGCAGCGACCGCGCCACGCTCGACCGCGGCGCGCTGATCGAATCGGTGAAGAAACAGGCGGTGATGATCTTCGGCGCGGCACAGGTCACGCTGTTGCGCGACGAGGCCTACCACTTCCTCCAGCTCGGCGCCTTCCTCGAGCGCGGCGACAACACGGCCCGTATTCTCGACGTGAAATTCCACCTGCTGCGGCCAGATGGAAATCCGAACGCCGGCGGGCTCGACTTCTTCGCCTGGTCCGAAGTGCTGGCCTGCATCGGTGCCGTCCGTACCTATCGTCGCATCTATCGCAGCGCCCTCGATCCGGCGAAGGTCGCCGAACTGATGATACTACGCCGCGACGTGCCGCGCTCGGTGCACCATTGCCTGTGGATGGTCGACCTCAACATGCGCGAGTTGGCCGACGTCTATGGCACGCACGGCGAAGCCGACCGGCTGGCCGGCGAGCTGCACACTCGCCTGCGCTATGCGCGCGTCGACAAGATCTTCCAGATTGGCCTCGCCAAGTTCCTGGGCGGGGTGCGCGACGACATCGCCACCCTGTCCGACGAAATCGGCCGCCAGTTCCTGCTGGATTGACCGATCATGCGCTACACCGTCCACCACTCGACGCGCTTCCAGTTCGACCAGCCCTCGGGCCATTCGATCCACGACGTGCGGCTCACGCCCAAGCCGGCCGCCGGCCAGCGCATCGTGTCCTGGCGCATCGACGGGCCGGGCAAGCGCTCCGAATGGGTCGACGGGCACGGCAACCAGGTGACGACCTTCTCGGCGGCGTACCGTCACGACAACGTCGAAATCACCGTCGAGGGCATCTACGAATACAGCGGTGCCGACCAGTGGCTGCGCTATGTCGAGACGCCGACGCTTCCGGCGCCGTTCTGGCTGCGCAACACCGGCCTCGCCCACCACGACGCGAGCTTCGACCCGGTGATCGAGGGCCTCGCCGAACGGGCGGCCGACGCCCAGCAACGGGTCGCGGTCCTGCACGAGGTGATGGAACGCATCGGACGGCGTATCGCCTACAAGACCGGCGTTTCCACCGTCGACACCACTGCGGCCGAGGCGCTGGCCCGCGGCGCCGGCGTGGCACAGGATCAGGCGCACGCCTTCATTGCCTGCTGCCGCCGGCTCAGCGTGCCGGCGCGCTATATCAGCGGCTACCTGCGCAACGACGATCCCGAACTGCATGTCGGCCGCACCAGCCATTCATGGGCAGAGGCCTGGGTTCCCGGCCTCGAATGGGTCGGCTTCGACCCGGCCAACGGCATCAGTCCGCACGGCGACAGCCTCAGGGTGGCGGTCGGCCTCGACTATCACGACGCCGCCCCTGTCAGCGGCCGACGCGTCGGCTTCGGCGGGGCCAAGATGACCGTCGACGCATCGGTGCGCACCGTCGACTGAGACTTAATGGCGGTACGGCGAGAACCTACGAGAAATAGCCCTCGCAACAGCCTCCGAGGCCTTCGCCGTCTTGCGAAAGCAGCCCACCGCAAGTACGGTCGCGCGCTTTTTCACTGCCCGAAAGGAGGCATCGCGTTATGGCTTTCATCGCCGACCGTCTGAGCCGCATCAAGCCCTCTCCGACCAATGCCGCCCAAGGCAAATTCCTGGAGATGAAGGCGGCGGGCAAAGACGTCATCGGCTTGGCTGCCGGCGAGCCCGATTTCCCCACGCCCGACCACATCAAGGAAGCCGCGATCAAGGCCATTCGTGAGAACGACACGAAGTACACGGCTGTACCCGGGACGCCAGCATTGCGCCAGGCGATCGCCGCCAAGATGAAGCGCGACCACGGCCTCGAGTACAAGCCGTCGCAGACCGTCGTCACCTCGGGTGGCAAGCAGATCATCTTCAACGCGATGCTCGCCACGCTGAACCCGGGCGACGAAGTCATCATCCCGGCGCCCTATTGGGTGTCCTACCCGGAGATGGTGATGTTCGGCGACGGCACGCCCGTCATCGTCGACTGCCCCGAATCGACGGGCTTCAAGCTGACGCCGGAGGCGCTCGACCGCGCGATCACGCCGAAGACCAAGTGGCTGATCCTGAACTCGCCCAGCAACCCGACGGGCGCGGCCTACTCCCACGCCGACCTGCGCGGACTTTGCGACGTGCTGCTGAAGCACCCGCAGGTCCATGTCCTCACCGACGACATGTATGAGAAGCTCGTCTACGACGACTTCGTGTTCGCAACGCCGGCCGAGGTCGAGCCCAGGCTCTACGACCGCACGCTCACCATGAATGGCGTGTCGAAGGCCTACAACATGACCGGCTGGCGCATCGGCTATGCCGCCGGTCCGCAGAAGCTGATCGACGCCATGATCACCGTGCAGTCGCAGAGTACCTCGAACGCCAGCTCGATCAGCCAGGCCGCTGCCGTGGCGGCGCTGAACGGCCCGACCGATTTCATCCCCCAGAACGTCGCCATCTTCAAGCAGCGCCGCGATCTCATCGTGTCGATGCTGAACCAGACCAAAGGCCTCAAGTGCCCGCGGCCGGAAGGCGCCTTCTACGTATACCCGTCGTGCGCCGGCACGATCGGCAAGAAGACGCCGGACGGCAAGACGATCGCCAACGACACCGACTTCGTGAACTACTTGCTCGAAGCCGAGGGTCTGTCAGTGGTGCAAGGCTCGGCCTTCGGCCAGGGGCCGGCGTTCCGCATCTCCTACGCCACCGCGACCAACCTGCTCGAAGAAGCCGGCCGTCGCATCCAGCGGGCCTGCGGCGCGCTGAGCTAAGGCTCGCTATTTTTCTTCCCCCGCCTGCGGATTGACTCCCCCAGGCGGGGGTGAAACGATTTCCATGACAAAGGGCTCGCTCCGATCGCGGCGTCGCGGGTCTATCCCCGCGTTCGCTTGACGGCCGAGAGTCATTGAGAGCGACCGTTCGCGGACGCTGGGGCTGCCCGTCCTTCCGGAGACGCCATCCGGAGCTTCTACGCGCATTTTCGCGAGAGGGAGGACGTTGTCATGGCCAACATCAAAACCGAGACCATCACCGGCGGCAGGCCAGGTAGCGGCGCGCATCGCGTGGTGGCGTTGTGCGGGCCGTATCTTTCGGGCAAGACCAGTCTGCTCGAAAGCATTCTCTACGCCACAGGGGCCATCGGCCGGCGCGGTTCGACGCGCGCGGGCACCTCCATCGGCGATGCCGCGGCCGAGTCGCGCAAGCGCGGCATGGGCACCGAGATCAATGTCGCCTCGGTCGACTACCTCGGCGACCAATGGACCTTCCTCGATGTTCCGGGCTCGATCGAGTTCCAGCATGACGCTTTTGCAGCGCTTGCGGTGTGCGACGTGGCGGTCGTGGTGTGCGAACCCTCGCCCGAACGCGTCGTGGCATTGGCGCCGCTGCTGAAATGCATCGAGGATCGCCACATCCCGCATATCGTCTTCGTCAACAAGATCGACTCGGCCGAAGCGCGCGTGCGCGACATGCTGGCGGCGCTGCAGTCCGTGTCGACGCGCAAGCTGGTGCTGCGCCAGGTTCCCATTCGCCGCCCGTTGCCGGACGGCAGCGAGGAGACGGTGGGCTACGTCGATCTCGTGAGCGAGCGCGCCTATCGCTACAAGTCGAGCGGCGCATCCGATCTCATCGAGATGCCGGCCGAGGTCCTGCCGCGCGAGTCCGAGGCCCGGCGCGAACTCCTGGAGACGCTCTCCGAGTTCGACGACACGTTGCTAGAGCAGCTGATCGAGGACGTCGCGCCAGAAAAATCCCTGATCTACCGCGACCTCCACGACGAGTTCGGCGCCGACCAGATCGTGCCCGTGTTGCTGGGTGCCGGCGATCGCGAGAACGGCGTGCGCCGGCTACTGAAGGCACTGCGCCACGACACGCCGTTCGCGGCCGAGACCGCCAAGCGCCGGTCTCTCGTGGCCAATGGCGCCGCCAACGGCACCGCGGTCGTGGAATGCTTCAAGGTCCTGCACCAGTCGCATGCCGGCAAACTCTCGCTCTGCCGGGTGTGGTCGGGAACCCTCACCGAAGGCCAGTCGCTGGGCGGCCATCGCATCGGCACGATGCTGCGGCCCTTCGGCCAACGCCTCGACAAGATCGCCGAAGCGCGCAGCGGTGAAATCGTGGCGCTGGCCAAGGTCGAGGCCCTGTCCGCCGGTCAGATGCTCGGGGGTAGTGGAATACTGCCGTCGGCCGATTTTCCGATCGCCCCGCCCGCAGTGTTCGTGCTGGCCCTTGCCGCCAAAAACCGCAACGACGAGGTCAAGCTCTCCGGCGCCTTGCACAAGATCGTCGAGGAAGACCCGTCGCTCACCTTCGAGGCGCGCGGCGAGACGCATGAGCTGCTGATCAAGGGCCAGGGCGAAATGCATCTCAAGGTGGCGGTCGACAAGCTCGGCGGTCGCTACAACGTCGCCGTCGAGACCGCGGGGCCGCGCGTGGCCTATCGCGAGACCATCCTGGCCGGCGCCCAGCAGCACGCGCGCTACAAGCGCCAGACCGGCGGGCACGGCCAGTTCGCCGACATCAAGGTCGAGATCCGGCCGCTGCCGCGCGGCGCGGGCTTCCGCTTCGTCGACAAGATCGTGGGCGGCGTGGTGCCGCGCAACTTCATCCCGGCGGTCGAGGAAGGCCTGATCGACTACCTGAAGGAGGGTCCGCTCGGCCAGCCGGTCGTCGATCTCGAGGTCACTCTGGTCGACGGCCAGTACCATGCCGTCGACAGTTCGGAGATGTCGTTCAAGATGGCGGCGCGCATCGCCATGAGCGAGGCGATGCCGAAATGCCGCCCGGTGTTGCTGGAGCCGATCCTCAAGGTGACCGTTGCGGGGCCGAGCGAGTCGACGCCGCGCCTGCAGCGGCTGATCTCCGGCCGGCGCGGCCAGTTGCTGGGCTACGATACCCGCCCTGGCTGGAACGGCTGGGACGAAGTGTCGGCCCTGATGCCGGAAGCCGAGATCGCCGACATGATCGTGGAGATCCGTTCGGTGACGCAGGGCGTCGGCACCTTCCGCACCGAGTTCGACCACCTTCAGGAACTCGCGGGACGGACCGCCGAGCGCATCGTGGAGGAGACCCGGAAACACCAGGCCGCGTGATCGCGCGCACCGCAATCGCGCGACGATCGGGCGCCCCGGTCACAAGGCAGTGAGCACGGCGGAGAGCGTCTTCTCCGCCGATCGGCCTTCGCCCACACTGGCCTCGTGGAACGGCTCCACGAGGAGAGCATCGTAGTGTTCAGCAGACGGTCTCTGATGGCGGGCGGCCTAGCAATGGCAGTCGCACCATCTTTGGCGCGCGTCGCGCAAGCCCAGGCTGGGCGCCCGATGCTGGTGTTCGTCGGTCACGAACTTTGAGGCGGCTGCAAGATCTGGCGTGCCCAGTCCGAGCCTCTGCTTCTCACGTCCGACGCCTACAAGAAACTCGACTATCGAGTGGTCCATCCGGCGGACCTGTCGCTGATCCTCAAGGAAGAGAACTGGCCCGCCAACGCGCGCTGGATCCTTACCGCCTTCCTGGCAAGCGATGAAGGCACCCAACGCCCCAATGCCACGCCGCGCTTCATCTTGGCTGAGGACCGCAAGATCATCTTCATCATCACCGGCAACGCCGGCTGGAAGGAGAAGATGTGGCCCAAGGTACTGGAAGTGACGGAGACCAAGGCCTAGCCGTCTTCTCCTCCGGGCAGGCTTGCTTCATATTGCCTCTGTGGAAGGTTTCACGGGGGCAATTGCGCATGTTCACGAGACGATCACTGATGATGGGCGGCGTGGCGGTAGCGGCAACCGCTTGCCTCGCTGACCCGGCCGTGGCCCAGGCGAGCCGGCCGATGCTGGTGTTCGTCGGCGACCAGATGTCGGAGGACTGCAAGATTTGGCGGACCCAGTGGGAACC
>JAUXST010000234.1 GCA_030679805.1 Reyranella sp.
CCCGGAGGCAAGGAGCAGGACGTCGTGATTCTGTTCAGCGACCTAGCAGGATACACCCGGCTGTGCGCTGGCCTGCCCGCCGGCGAGGTGCTGGCGATGCTTTCGGAATATCAAGAGCGGATGGTTGCGGAGATATTCAAGTCGGGCGGCACTCTCGACAAGTTCATGGGTGACGGCATCATGGCGACGTTCGGTACGCCGCTCCCGACCCAAGACGCCGCCGATCGTGCGGTCCGGACGGCACAGGGCATGATGATGGCCCTCGTCACCCTGAACGAGGATCGTGCCCGTCGCGGGCTGCCACCGCTCGTCCAGCGCATCGGCATTCATGCCGGCCCCGCCATCGTCGGAAATGTCGGCACCAGCCAACGGCTGGAGTACACCGTGATCGGCGACGTCGTAAACGTCGCGAACCGGATACAGGCGAAGTGCAAGAGTACGGGCCGGCTTGCGATGATGTCGGCCGCCGTCGTGTCCCGTCTCACGCGACCGGTGGCAAGCGAGGCACTCGGCCTCGTGGCGCTCGACGGGCAGCCCCTGCCGATCGAGCTTCATGCACTGACGGCCTGAGAAATCCGGAGATCAGTAACCGCCGGGAAGTTCCTTGAGATCGACCACCTGCACGATGTTCCCGGCCTTGCGGGCGGGATCGTGCGCCGGCCGCCCGAGGAATGCGGCTAACGCCGCATCGACTGAGAGCATGGAATTGTCCGGTACCGGATGCGGCATCACCATGAGGGTACCACCGGTGCGCGGCCCAAGATGGAGCGGATGTAGTCTCGCCCACATCGTTCACCTTGACGTCGACAGTCAGCCACCCCTGCAATATCGACCAATCGCGAGGCCCCTTCATTCCTTCTTGGAGAAGAACATATTGTTCGCGTCTGGATCGCGGAGAATGAATTTCATCAAGCGCTGCAAGCCATAGCCGAAGGCGACAAACGCTAGAACAAAAAATATTGACCACCAAGGGTAGCCCCAGTGGCTGAGGCCAATCAGGTCAGTGACGACTAAGGGGAGAAACAACGCCCCCCACATCATGAACATCCACCCCATGACTCTAAATAGGTGGAGCAGTCCTCTATGGTAGCTCTTGCCAACTGATAGCTTGCCCTTGTTGCGCCAATAAACAATAGCCGCCGGAATCGCTACTAGAGTGAGGGTTGCAAGGGCGTTGATTAAGAACTGCTGGGTAGCGCTCACGTGGAGACTACTTACCTTTCTTTGCCCGCTTTGCTGTCAGCTTCTTCGTCGGCGCTGGTTCATCCATTTCGTACGACGGCGAAAATGCCGATCGCAACGCTCGGTCGAGCCGTTACGCGACTTATGCAGCGGTACCTTCGAAGTGAAAAGGTGGCTTATTAGAGAATGGCCTAACCTGCCGCCATAGCCCTCTCGATATGAACATCGGCGGCAATCTCTCAGCGAGTACTCTCGACTTTGACCTTGATCGTCCCCGGGACAACATTGGCCGCCCCGCCG
>JAUXST010000248.1 GCA_030679805.1 Reyranella sp.
CAGAGGAGGAAGCGCCGAATGAAGGACACGCAGAAGCCCGCCAAGAGCACCGCCGCGGTCGACGAGACGTCCGAGGGCTGGACGGACGAGGAGCGAGCCGCGATGAAGGAACGCGCCAGGGAGATGAAGGCGGCAGCCCGCCGTGGTCCTCGCGCTGGCAAGTCGGACGGGGAGAGCGACGTGCTCGCGAAGATCGCCGAGATGCCGGAAGCGGATCGCGCCACGGCCGAGCGGATCCACGCGATCGTCAAGGCCAGCGCCGACGGCAAGGACGGAGCCGCGAAGCCGGCGCCGCTCTCCTACGGTGTCTCGCTGGCGCCGCTCTCCCCGGAGGCGCGCAAGAAGCTCGGCCTCGACGGTGACGTGAAGGGTGTGGTCGTCGCCACGGTCGAGCCGGGCAGCCCGGCCGACGACCAGGGGCTGAAGGCCGGCGACATCCTCCAGCAGGTCGGCCGCGATGCGATCGACAGCCCGAAGATGGCTGCCGAGAAGCTCAAGGAAGCCAAGACCACCGGCAAGCCGGTGCTGATGAAAATCTATCGTGAGGGCATGACCCGCTTCGTCGCTATCTCTCCCCGGGCGGCGTAGCAAGGACCTCTCGACGAGCCGGCGGTGGCCCCACCATCGCCGGCTTTGTCGCATCCGGAGACTAGCCTGAGTTTAGGGAGGCGCGCTGTAACGGGCCGAACAACCTCGGACAGCGTGTCACGGAGGGGGAGCCCGCGGTCCGGGTGTAATCGGACCGCGGGTTTTTCTTGTCTCGAGCCCTGAGCCGGCGGCGGGAGGCTTGATGCAGGTCAAGGTGGCCGCAGCCCCGCTGATTGAAGGTGCATGCTTGAGACGAAAGTCATGCTGGCACAGGTTGCGCCAACGATGTTTCCGACGATAGAGAAGGCCATCGGCGGCTTGGGGCTGCCGCCCAATCTCCACGACTACGAAGCACAGCGCGCGTCGTTCGACTGGAAGTTGGCCCGCGAGGCGCTGGCCGGCCTGCCAGGCGGTGGCCTGAACATCGCCCACGAAGCAACTGGACGACATGTCGCCGAAGGACGTGGTGGGCGCATCGCCTTCCGCCATCTCGGCCGCGATGGCGCGGTCACAGAACTCTCCTTCGCCGACCTCGATCGCGCCGCCAGCCGATTCGCCAATGTGCTCGAGAAGCTCGGCATCGGACGCGGCGCGGCAGTGTTTTCCCTCTGCGGACGAGTGCCGGGATTTTATGGCGCGGTGCTCGGCGCGTTGAAGCGCGGCGCCATATTCTGCCCGCTGTTTGCCGCTTTCGGACCGGAGCCGATCCGCGCCCGTCTCGAGATCGGGCACGGCGCGGTGCTGGTGACGACCCGCGCTCTTTTCCTCCGTAAGGTATCGGCCATCATCGCCGGCCTGCCGGAACTGCGCTTCGTACTTTTGATCGATGGCGTGGCCGGGGACGAATCGGAGCGCATCCGGGCGTTACCGCCGTTGCTCGCCGCGGCAGAGGATCGATATGCCGTGGCGGCGACCAACCGCGAGGATCGCGCCCTGATGCACTTCACCAGCGGAACGACCGGACGGCCCAAGGGCGCGCTACTGGTCCATGACGCGGTCGTCGCCCAGGCGGTCACGGCCCGGTATGCGCTCGACCTTCATGACGGCGACGTCTTCTGGTGCACGGCCGACCCTGGGTGGGTGACGGGAATATCCTATGGCGTGATCGCCCCGCTGGTATGCGGCGTGACGAGCATCGTCGACGAGATGGAGTTCGACGCCGAGCGCTGGTACGCGATCATCGCTGGCCAGCGCGTCAGCGTCTGGTACACGGCGCCGACGGCGATCCGCATGCTGATGAAGGTCGGCATCGAAGTCGCGCGCAGATATGATCTGTCCTCGTTACGCTTCCTCGCAAGCGTCGGCGAGCCGCTCAATCCCGAAGCGGTGATGTGGAGCCAGGAGGCGTTCGGCCGGCCGTTCCACGACAATTGGTGGCAGACGGAGACCGGCGGCATCGCGATCGCCAATTTCGCCGCCCTGCCGGTGAAGCCCGGATCGATGGGCAAGCCGCTGCCGGGCATCGAAGCGGTGATCGTCGAGCGCACCGCGGCAGGGGTCCGGG
>JAUXST010000257.1 GCA_030679805.1 Reyranella sp.
ATCGGCGTCGCGGTCAGCGTCAGCACATGGACGTCGGCGCGCAGCTCCTTGAGCCGCTCCTTGTGGCCGACGCCGAAGTGCTGCTCTTCGTCGACGATCAGGAGTCCGAGATCCTTGAAGTCGATGCTCTTGGCCAGCAGCGCGTGGGTGCCGATGACGATATCCACGGTGCCGTCCTTCAGCGCGGCCTTGGTTGCCTTGGATTCCTTCGCCGTTACCAGGCGCGACAGGCGGCCGATGCGCACCGGCAGGCCCTGGAAGCGTTCGACGAAGGTCCGGTGATGCTGCCGGGCCAGCAGGGTCGTGGGCCCGATCACTGCCACCTGCTTGCCCGAGAGTGCGGCAACGAACGCGGCGCGCAGAGCAACTTCGGTCTTGCCGAAGCCGACGTCGCCGCAGATCAGCCGGTCCATCGGCTTGCCCGAGGAGAGATCCTCCAGGACGTCCGAGATCGCCTGGAGCTGGTCGTCGGTCTCGGCATAGGGGAAGCGGGCGCAGAATTCTTCGTACAGTCCGTCCGGCGGGGCCATCGTCTCGCCGCGCCGGACGGCGCGCTCGGCCGCGACCTTGATCAGCCGGTCGGCCATGTCGGCGATGCGCTGCTTCAGCCGGGCCTTGCGCGACTGCCAAGCGACGCCGCCCAGGCGGTCGAGGGTGGCACCCTCCTCCGCCGCGCCATAGCGGCTCAGCACGTCGATGTTCTCGACCGGCAGGAAGAGCTTGTCGCCGCCTTCGTAGGTCAGACGCAGGCAATCGTGGCGGGCGTTCTGGATTTCTAGCGTCACCAGCCCTTCGTAGCGGCCGACACCATGCTCGCGATGGACGACGAGATCGCCTTCGCTCAACGCTGAGGCCTCGGCGATGAAGCGCTCGGAGGGGCGCCGCTTCTTCGCCGGCCGCGACAGGCGGTCGCCGAGGATGTCCTCCTCGCCGATGACTTCCAGGGCATCCAGCACGAAGCCGTGCTCGAGTGGCCACACCGCGACGCCGACCACCCCCTGGGGCAGCCCGAGAACGGTCGCCATGTCCGGGACGGGCACGGGTGTCGTGGCGCCATGCTCCTGCAGGAGATGTTGCAGCCGGCTGGCCGAGCCTTCGGTGTAGCCCGCTATGACGACTCGGCGCCCGGCGAGATTCGCCGCCTTCATATGCTCGGCCACCTTGTCGAACAGGTTTACGCCCTGCGCGGTCCGGGCTTGGGCAAAGCCCTCGTGGCGGCGGCCGTGAAGGTCGATCGTATGGCTGGCCGACGGGGCGGCGTCGAAGGTGGTGAAGGCGGCAACGGCGCGCTCGCCGATCAGGCCGTCCCATTCCGGTGGCTTCAGATAGAGCAGTTCCGGGGGAATCGGCTTGTAGTCCGCGGCCCCGCTCATCCCGCCCTTGCCGCCGGTCTTGCGGCGGGCGTCGTAATAGTCGGCGATCAGCTCGTGTCGGGCCTGGAAGGCTTCGGCGATCTGGTGGTCCGACGTCACCGTTGCGGCGGGACAATAGTCGAGCAACGTCTCCATCCGCTCGTGAAACAGCGGCAACCAATGCTCCATGCCGACGTGGCGTTGGCCAGCCGACACGGCTTCGTAGAGCACATCGTCGCCGGCCACGTTGCCGAACAGCTCGCGGTAGCCGCTGCGGAAGCGTGAAATGCCTTCGGGCGTGAGCGGCACTTCGCTGACCGGCAGCAGGACGACTTCGTCGCGCGTGCCGGTCGAACGCTGGCTCATGGCATCGAAAGAACGGATCTCCTCCAGGGAGTCGCCGAACAGGTCGAGGCGCAGCGGCTCGTTGGTGCCCGGCGGGAAGAGATCGACCAGGCCGCCACGGATGGCGAACTCGCCCGGCTCCATCACGGTCTCGGCGCGGCCATAGCCGTTTTCGCCCAGGAACTTCGCGAGCCAGGTGACATCGACCGTCTGGCCCTTGCGCAGGACCATGGCCGCGTCGGCATAGAGGCTGCGCGGCGGGATCTTCTGGAGAGCGGCACCCACCGAGGCCAGGATGATCCGGGCCGGCGCGCCGGGCTTCCTGGCCGCAGCGAGCTTCGCCAGTGTGGTCAAGCGCTCCGCCACGATGTCAGGATGTGGAGACAGACGGTCGTAGGGCAGGCAATCCCAGGCCGGAAAGACCAGTACCTCGCGCTCGGGCGTGAAGAAGCGCAATCCGTCCTGCAGCCGCTCCAGCCGCTGGCCGTCGCGCGCCACATGCAGGATGTCCTGGCCACCGGACGTGCGTGCCAGTTCCGCGAGTACGAGCGAATCCGCCCCCTCGGGCAGGCCGGCGATGGTCCAGCGGCCTGATTTGCGATGGATCGCGGCCAGCGTGTCGGCGAGTGGTAAGGCCATCAGAACTTCACCCGAAAAGCCATGAGCTGACGCAGGACGGGCGTGTCCGCCTCTGGCGGAACGTCGACCTGGCCGGAGATCCAGTCGAAGATGTCGTTGTCGCCGGTATCCAGCAGCCGCTCGTATTGGTCGAGGGTGGCGGAATCGAAAGAGCCGATATTGGCGCGCGCGAATTGGCCAAGGAGAATGTCGTTCTCCTTGTTGCCACGGTAGATGCTGCGATAGAGCAACCGTTTGCGCCGGGTCTCGATATCCGCCTCACCGACCATCTTTTCCCCAGGTCCGACCCGAAAAGGGGCGTAGCATATAGGCGGCGGCGATGGCGGAGTCACGCGGCCCCAAAGCCTGCCTCGCACCCCATTTCTCACGAATGCGCCCGCAAAGCCTGACCCCTCTTTTCGCCCAGGTGACATCGCTGCCCGGAATTGGCCCGCGATTGGGCAAGCTCGTGGAGAAACTGGTGGGGCCGCTGGTCGTCGACCTGCTCTGGCACCTGCCCTTCGCGCTGATCGATCGCCGCAACGCGCCCGAGATCGAAGGCGCGCATGCGGGCGACGTCGCCACGCTCACGGTGACGGTCGACGAGCATCTGGTGCCGCACAATCCCCGGCAGCCCTACCGGGTCTGGTGTAGCGACGAGACCGGCCGACTCTGCCTCACCTACTTCAACGGTCGCGAGGACTATCTCAAGAAACTGCTGCCGGTGGGCGAGATCCGCGTCATCAGCGGCAAGATCGACCTCTACCAGGGGGAGGTACAGATCACCCATCCCGACCACATCGTGCCGCTCGATCAACGCGAGTCGATCCTCAGGGTCGAGCCGCTCTACGGTCTCACCGCGGGCCTCACCCAGCGGCCGATCCAGAAGGCCATTGCAGCAGGGATCGAACGCGCGCCCGCCCTGCCCGAGTGGCAGGACGCCGCCTACCTCGCCCGCAATGGTTGGGCCGACTGGAAGTCGTCGCTCGCAAGCGCCCATGCACCCGCAGAAACATCCGACCTCGCGCCGCTCAATCCGGCGCGGGCCCGCCTCGCTTTCGACGAACTTCTGGCGAGCCAGCTCGCCATCGCGTTGGTGCGGCACCACAACCGCACGATCAGCGGGCGTGCGACCAAGGGCGACCGGCGCCTGCACAAGGCGGCCCTTGGTGCGCTGCCGTTCGAACTGACGGCGAGCCAGAGAGGCGCGGTCGACGAGATCGCGACCGACATGGCCAAACCGGAGCGCATGATCCGCCTGCTGCAGGGCGACGTCGGCAGCGGCAAGACCCTCGTTGCCTTCCTCGCCATGCTGATCGCGGTCGAGGCTGGTGCCCAGGCGGCGCTGATGGCGCCGACGGAGCTGCTGGCGCGCCAGCATTACGCCACCATTGCCCCACTCGCAGAGGCGACCGGCGTGCGCCTCGCGCTGCTCACCGGCCGCGATGGCCAGAAGCAGAAGAAGGAGACGATGCGCGGCCTGGCCGACGGCTCGATCGATCTCGTCATCGGCACGCATGCGCTGGTCCAGGAAGAGGTCGAGTTCGCCGACCTGGCGCTGGCCGTCGTCGATGAGCAGCATCGTTTCGGCGTGCACCAGCGCATGGCGCTTTCCTCCAAGGGCCAGGCAGTCGATCTCCTGGTCATGACGGCCACGCCCATTCCGCGCACCCTGATGCTGGCGGCCTACGGCGACCTCGATGTTTCCAAGCTCACCGAGAAGCCGGCCGGCCGCCTGCCGATCGACACGCGCACCCTGCCCCTCGAGCGCATCGGCGAAGTCGTCCAGGGCGTCGGCCGTATGATTGCAACGGGCGCACGCGTCTACTGGGTCTGCCCGTTGATCGAGGAATCGGAGGAAGTCGATCTCGCCAATGTCGAGGAACGCTTCCAGCTCCTGAGTGCGCGCTTTCCCGGCAAGGTCGGGTTGCTGCATGGACGCCTGAAGGGCGCGGAGCGCGAAGCGACCATGGCGGCTTTTTCCGACGGGCGGTTGTCGATCCTGGTCGCGACGACGGTGATCGAGGTCGGTGTCGACGTCCCCGCCGCCACGGTCATGGTCATCGAACATGCCGAGCGCTTTGGCTTGGCGCAGCTTCATCAGCTGCGCGGCCGGGTCGGACGTGGGGCGGCCAAGTCGAGCTGCCTGCTGCTCTATGCCCAGCCGCTCGGCGAGACCGCCAAGGCGCGGCTCGCAATCATGCGTGAGACCGAGGACGGTTTCCGCATCGCCGAGGAGGATCTCCGCCTGCGCGGCGCCGGCGAATTGCTGGGCACGCGCCAGAGCGGCCTTCCGGACATGCGGTTGGCCGACCTCGCGGCCCACGGCGAACTGCTGCAGGCCGCCCGCGACGACGCCCGACTGGTGATCGATCGCGACCCTGACCTTAAGTCCGATCGCGGCGCGGCCTTGCGGACCCTGCTCTATCTTTTCCGCCGCGACGATGCGGTGAGGACGCTCCGGGCTGGCTGACGACTAGCCGAGTTGAGCCACGTAGGTCCGCAGAGCTTCCCGCGCGACTTCGACGCTCTTCTCCGCATCGGACCTGCGCCCGCTCAGCACCTCGAGCTGGGTCTCCTGCTTGTCGAGCGTGGCGAGGTAGCGGCGCTGCAGGTCGCTGTTGGCCGGCACGCGCGCGAGATTTTCGCGCAGCCGCGCCTGCTCCTGGACGATCTGCTGCCGCTCGGCGTCGACCTGGGTCACCTTGCGCTGGGCCTCGGCCACAGTCTGCTGCAGCTGCAGGACCTTGGTAAGCGCATCGCGGGTCTTGGCGTCGAACTCGCGCGCCTGGGCATAGAGCCGGATCTGGTCGGCGGCGCCGTCGAGCAGGCGCAGCTCCTGCTGTTGCGTCTGCTCCTGGACGACCTCGAAGGTCTGGGTCTGGTCACCGCCCGGCAGAGCGAACGGGATGCGGTAGTTGCCTTCGCTGATGTCGACGCCCTTGGCGTCGGGCTTGGTGAGCGTCCAGCCTGTGAGGCGTCGCTGCACGACCAGGAGCTGGCGCGGCTCCTTGGCCGGGCCGCGCACGCGGTAGACCGTGGTCTGGCGCACGATGCGCGAGAGCTTCAGCACGCCCTGGGAGATGGTTCCGGTGGCGAGTCGGTCGGCCTGGGACACGTCGCGCTCGATGGTGATCTTCTCGTCGAGCGCATAGGCCAAGAGCCGCGTCTCACCGACCGGGAAACCCGACAGCCGGGCATCGCCCACGTAGGACACGTTTCCGGCCTTGTCGCGCTCGTAGATCGTGATCAGGCCAGGCGGCAGGCCGCTCTCGCCGTCATTGGTAAGTCGGATGGCGGCCAGAGGATTGCGTGCGGCGGTGTCGGCCTGATAGAGCGCGAGCCGTTGCGCCGGGACCTGCCGGTCAATGATTGGGATCGACAGCGTCCGGCCGTTGTCGACGCTGACGGCGCGGGGGAACTTGAAGACAACCTGGGTTGCGGCATCGGTGGCCTCGATCTGGTCGGCCGCGGCGGCGACGGGCGGTGGTGGCGGTGGCGCAGCGCCCGCCGCCATGGAGCGCTCCTGCTGCGGGCGATACGGGGCCGGTGCGGGCATGGTCGATGCCTTGGGCTGAGTGGCCTGGACGCCGCCACGATCCATGCTCGGCATCAGGCGGCCGGCAACTTCGACCGGTATTTCCGGCCGCGTGACGTAGTAGGCATTGTAAAGCGCCTGATGGAAAGCGACCGGCCGGCCGGAGACCAGCGTCAGGTCGACGTCTTTCCAGTCCTGGCCGCTCAGGTTCTCGATGGTGGCCCAGCCCTGCAGCGCCGAGCGCGCCGCCGTCAGATCGGCGCCCAGGGTCAGTCGATATGACGCCTTCCACACCGGCGCCTCGACGATGTAGGCGACGCGCACGGTGCGTTTGCCCTGGCCGCGCGCCGACAGCTCGATGGTGCGGGCGTCCATGGCTCGGTTGCTTTGGATCGCGATCAACGCCTGGCCGACCTTGTCGCGCAGCGCCGAGTCAGCGAACTGCAGGTTCTCGGCGTCCTCCAGGATGAATTGCTGCAGGCCGCGGTCGGTGAACAGAGTGACGCGCGTGCGCGTGGTCGTTCCCTTGTCATTGCCGAGAGAAACAGTCTCTTCCTGGACCGAGACGATGCGACCTGACACCGAGCGGCTGCCGCCGACCATGACCTGCGCGCCCTTCAAGGTCGCCAGCAACTGGCTGGGGGATCCGAGCGACTCCTGATCGAACGGCAGATCCTTGAAAGCCTGGGCCAGCGGCTCGCGGCCCGGTAGGCTGAGGCCGCCGACCCCGCCCTTGTCGTCATAGACGACCAGGCTCTTCAGCACGTCGTCGACCTGCTGGAGCGACACGGTGAGCTTCAGGGTCGCGTCGCCGTCGACGGTTGCTTCGTATTCGAAGTAACCCATCCCGCCCGACGACAGCATGACCCGCTTCAGCGCTAGGTCCTGGGCGAAGGCCAGGGTCGGAAACGCGAAAAGGCCCAGTAGAGCCAGACTGGTGAGAAAGTGTCGCATGAAGCCTCCCCGGCGATGCACGCACACCGTGGCGACCGACTATGTCGCAACCGGGGCGATCGCGCGACGAATCTACGAGAGGGCGTCTTTCAGCGCTTCGAACGGCAGCAGCACGCACTCCTGCCGCGACTTGTGCGCGGCAACCGGCGCGAAGGCGGCGAACGGCTCCGCGGCTTCGCCGGCCTCCCGTCCGACGGCCCGTTCGGCATCGTGACGCACCACGGCAATGCCCGCCGCGTCCCGGCCCACCGCGACCGAAGACAAGGCCGACGCGGAGGCCTGGCAGAGCAGGCAGCCGCGCACCTGGTGGGCGATCTCGGCGATCCGTCCTTGCCCGTCCAGCCGGACATCGATCGTCACCCGGTCGCCGCACAGAGGATTGTCGCGGCGGGCCGACTTCGTCGGGGCCGCCAGCTTGCCGGCCCCGGTCTTGGCCTTGGCGAGCGTCACGATCCGGTCCTGGTAGAGCTGGTCACTCATCGCAGCGTCTTGGCCGCGTGCCGTACGCCGGTCAGCAGGGCGTCGATGTCACCGTGATCGTTGTAAGGGGCGATCGAGATACGGGTGGTGCCATCGATGTCGAAGTGGTCGATCAGCGGTTGGGCGCAATGATGGCCTGCGCGCACCGCGACTCCGAACGAGTCCAATACCTGAGCAACGTCGTGGGTGTGCACGCCTTCCAGCGTGAACGAAACGACGGGATAGCGAGCCTGCAGGCTGGCCGGCCCAAGGAGCCATGTGCCGTCGATCTTCTGCAATCCGTCCATCACGCGTTGGGTCAACGACATTTCATGGGCGTGGGCAGCGGCCCAGTCGATGCCCCGCATCCACAGGCAGGCCGCGCCCAGGCCGATCGCCTGCCCGATCGGCGGCGTGCCGGCCTCGAAGCGGCGCGGCGGCGGCGCCCAGGTCGTCTCGGCGAACGTGACGCGGCCGATCATCGAACCGCCGCCATGGAAAGGGGGCATGGCCTCCAGCAACTCGGGGCGCGCCCACAGCACGCCGATGCCATTCGGGCCGTAGGTCTTGTGTCCGGCGAAGGCATAGAAGTCGATGCCGAGCGACGGCAGATCGAGCGGCCCGTGTGGTGCGCGCTGGGCACCATCCAGCATCACCTTCGCACCGACGGCCCTGGCCGCTGCGACAACCGTCTTCACATCGAGGGAAGCGCCCGTGACGTTGGAGACATGCGCGAGCGAAATCAGCCTGGTCCTGGGTGTCAGCAGGCGCGGCAACGCGGAGACGTCGATTCGGCCATCTTCCGTCACCGGCAGGACGTCGAGTTCGATGCCTGAACGGGACCGCAGAAGCTGCCACGGCACGATGTTGGAATGATGTTCCAGCTCGGACAGAAGGATGCGGTCGCCGCTCTTCAGAAGAGAGCCATAAGAGTAGGCGACCAGATTGATCGCAGCCGTGCAGCCGCCTGTGAACACGATTTCGTTCGCTTGAACACTAAGGAAGGTGGCCACTTCGGCGCGGGCATCCTCGTAGGCTTCCGTCGCACGCTCGGCCAGGGCGTGAACGCCGCGGACGACGTTGGCGCGTTGGGTCGTCTCGTACTTTCGCACGGCGTCGAGCACGGCGTTCGGCACTTGCGCCGACGCGCCATTGTCCAAGTAGTGAAGCGGCCGGCCGTCGATGATCTGGGACAGGATCGGGAATTGGCCGCGGACAGCGGCGACGTCGAAACTCATGGCGTGCTCCGGGCCCGCCAGGCCGCCAGGGCTTCGGGCGTGTCGATGTCGGTGATCGCCGCTTCGCCCGCCATCTCGACCTCGCAGACGAGATCGGCATGCTCGCCGAGCAGGTGCTTGGCGCCGCTGTCGCCCGACAGCAACGCCATTTCCGGAAAGAAGCGCCGCGCCCACAGCACCGGATTGCCGCGCTTGCCGCCGACCGTTGGAACGCAGATGGCACGACCTTCGACTGGACTGAAGGCTGCGATCAGGCGATTGATCAGGCCCGCGCCCACGCCGGGCATGTCGCCCAGTTGAACAACGGCCGCATCGGCGTTGGTGCTGAGTGCGCCGATCCCGGTCCGTACCGAGGTGCTGAGGCCCTCGGCGAAGTCAGGATTGGTGACGAAGCGCAGGCGCGACCGGCCGGGGATGGCGGCCTCGATGGCCGCCCTCACCTGGTCCGCCATATGGCCGAGCACGACCACGATTTCGACGGCCTGGGATGCGAGCGCGGACTTCACGGCATGTACGACCAGCGGCTCGCCGTTGGCAGCGGCTAGCATCTTGTTGGGACCGCCCATGCGCGTCGACCGCCCGGCGGCCAGAACGAGGACCGCGACCCGGGGCGCCTGCTGCGGCCCCTCGTCCTCCGTCGGATCGCTGTCGTCGCGCGGCTGCGGGCGACTCGCGATCTCGGCCAGCAGGCCGCCCGCGCCCATGCGGACGATCTCCGCCCGGCTGACGGGCAAACCAGCTGCCAGCCGCTCCAGCACCATGTCGAAGCCATTGTACTTGGGCGACTTGGCGCATCCCGGCAGACCGAGGACCGGCTTGCCGTCGAGTTCGGCGGTCAGCAGAAGATTGCCGGGATCGACCGGCATGCCGAAATGGTGGACCTTGCCACCTGCCTCGGCGATGCCAAGCGGCACCACATCGTGGCGATCCACGATCGCCGATGCTCCCGCGATCAGGAAGAGGTCGCAGCCTTCCGCCTTTAATTCCTTCAACGCCCCGGCAATGGCTTTGGCATCGTGCGCGACGCGGCGTTCGCCGTTCAACGCGCTGCCAAGGGACGTCAGGCGCTTGGTGGTCGTGCCCACCGCCTTATCGAGGACCTTGTCCCGCGTGCCCGGCAGCCGCGTCTGGACCAGGCCTGCCCGCATCGCCCGAAACGGCGCGACCGATATGAGAGGCCGATTGGCCGAGTGTGCGACTTCGATCGCGCGGTTCACGGCTGATCGTGGCGCGCCGTAGGGAATGATCTTCACGGTAGCCACCATCTGCCTCGGCTCCACGCGCGCGAAGGGCGGCAGGGTGGCGACGGTCACCGACTCGTCCAGTTCGTTCAACGCGTCGATGCGTTCGTGATCGACGACGGCCAGACCCGAGCCTTTGGAGAAATGATTGCAGCGGCCGGTGAAAGGTGCTGTGACCTCGATCCCTTCGCCCGCCAACGCCTTGGCGACCGTTGCTGCGGCTTCGTCTTCATGCATGTCATCGGGATCAAGGCGCGCGGCGACGATTGTCGATATGCCAGCAGCCTTCAACTTGGCGACATCTCCGGCCGACAGGGTCCGCCCCTTGGCGAAATTCAGCCCACCCGAACGCCAGCTATGGCCCAGGATGGCGCCTGTCGCCTCGTCGATGGGAGTGTCGCCAAATCTCACGCCGCAACCACCTTTGGTCCGGCCAGCGCTTCGAGACGGCGCGCCCGCACTTCGACGATCTGACCCAGGATCGACACCGCGATCTCGGCCGGCGACTTGGCACCGATGTTCAGGCCGACGGGACCGTGGATGCGCGCGAACATCTCGTCGGTGATCCCCACTTCGGCCAGCCGCTCCTTGCGTTTGGCATGGGTCTTCCGGCTGCCGAGCGCGCCGATATAAAAGGCATCGGACTTGAGGGCCGATTCGAGCGCCGGATCGTCGAGCTTGGGATCGTGCGTCAACGTGACGACGGCGGTGGAGACGTCGAGGCCCAATGCCTGGAACGCCTCGTCGGCCCAGTCCTGGATTACCTTCACGTCGGGAAAGCGCGCACTGGTCGCCCAGGCGCCGCGCGGATCGACGACGGTGACGTCGAAGTCGAGCATGGTCGCCATCGGCGCCAGGGTCTGGGCGATATGGACCGCGCCCACGATGATCAGGCGCGGCGGCGGCACGTAGACATTGAGGAAGATCTTCTGGCCCCCGAAATCGATCGTCTCGCTGCGGCCGATCGCCATGGCGCGGCGCGCGGCGGATACGAGCGTGGCGTCGCCCGCCATCGCGCCGTCGGCCCTGTCGAGATAGATCAAGGTTTCGGCGGCATCGCTGAGGCGCGTCGCCAAGGTGACTGCGGTGCGCTCGGTGCGGGCCTGCTGGAGGGCCGCAAGGGTCTCGGTCTTCATCGGATCAGCTCACCTTCTCGACGAACACCTGGACCTTGCCGCCGCAGGCGAGGCCGACGTCCCAAGCCTGCTCGACGGTGACGCCGAAATCCAGCAACCGAGGCTTGCCGTCGGCGATCGCCGCCAGTGCTTCCTTGACCACGGCGCCTTCGATGCAGCCGCCGGAGACCGACCCCACCATGGCGCCTGACTCATCGACGCCGAGCTGGCTGCCCACCGGCCTGGGAGAGGATCCCCAGGTCGTGATCACCGTGGCCATGGCGACACCCTTGCCCGAATTCTTCCATTTGCCGACCTGATCCAGCACATCGAGCGCGTCGCTCATGATTTCTACTCCTTGCGCAGTTCCGTCTGCCACGTGGCGAGCCGCCTGTCGGCACCCGGTGTCACCGCCCCAAGTGCCGCGATCAGCCCGGTCAGGCTCTCGAGGTTGTGGACGGGACGGAATTCATCGACATGAGGCAACATTGCCTTGTTGCCTTGAGATTTGGGTTCGTAGGCACCGTAACGCAGGAGCGGATTGAGCCAGACCAGTCGGGCGCAGGATTTGTGCAATCGCTCCATCTCCTCGGCCAGCCCGCCACCGCCTTCCCGGTCCAACCCGTCGGTGATCAGCACGACCACGGCACCCTGCCCCAGGACACGGCGCGACCACTTGTTGTTGAATTCATGAAGCGCCTGTCCGATCCGTGTGCCACCCGACCAATCTTCGACCTGCGCCGAGGCTTTGGCTAGCGCTATATCCACATCCTTATAACGCAAGGCACGGGTCACGTTGGTCAGCCGCGTGCCGAAGGTGAAGCAGTAAACCCGGTCCCGATCGTTGGTGATGGTATGCATGAAATGCAGAAACATGCGGGTATAGCGCGACATCGAGCCTGAGATATCGCACAGGATGACCAGCGGTGGCGGGCGGCGGCGCGGCTCGCGGCGGCGCAGTTCGGTCAGGCCTTCCGGCCGCAGCGCCCGACGCAAGGAGGCGCGGAAATCCACCCGCGGCCCGCGTCGCGCCGGACGGAAGCGCCGGGTGCGCCGCTCGGGCACCGGCAGGCGCATCCGGGCGATGGCGCGCAGCGCGTCGTCGATCTCGGACTGCGACATCTGTTCGAAGTCCTTGTGCTGCAGGATCTCGCGGTCGGAGACGGTGAAGGTGGCCTCGACCTCGACTTCCGGCGGCTCGTTCTCGTCGGTCGGGGCCTCGCCGCGGCCGGGTTGCAGCGCTTCCTGCAGGCGGCGGCTGAGCTGCTTGCGCTCATCCTGGTCCGCCGGCACGCCGACCTGCGGCAGCAGCATCTCCATCATCTTTTCCAGGAGGCGTGGGTTGCGCCAATAGACGTGGAAGGCCTGGTCGAAGATCTCGCGCTGATCGCGCCGATTCACGAAGACCGAATGCAGCGTCCAATAGAAATCGTCGCGCTTCTTCAGGCCCGCGGCCTCGACAGCTTCAATCGCGCGCAGAATTTGCCCTGGACCGACGCGCAGCCCGGCGGTGCGCAGCGTGCGGGCAAAATGCACGATGTTGGTGGCGAGCTTGCCGCCGCCCGGATCAGGCGCGGCCGATGTGTCGGGCAGCACGTCCATTGCCGCGGCCTCAGCCCAGCGGCTCGGCTGCGATGTCGGACTTCACCTTGCGCAGGAGCTCCGCCGCTTCGGAGCCTTGCAGGCGCTGGATATCATCCTGGTATTTCAGCAGCACGCCCAGTGTGTCGTTGATGGTCCTGGGGTCGAGGTCGAGTGCGTTGAGCTCCGACAGTGCCGTGGCCCAATCGATCGACTCCGCCACACCCGGCGCCTTGAAGAGGTCGAGCTTGCGCAGTTCCTGCACGAAGCCCACGACCTGACGCGACAGCCGGTCGCTCGATCCCGGTGCCTTCACCTTGAGGATTTCCAGTTCGCGCTTCAGGTCGGGATAGTCGACCCAGTGATAGAAGCAGCGGCGCTTGAGCGCGTCGTGGATTTCACGGGTGCGATTGGAAGTCACGATCACGATCGGGACCTCTGCCGCCTTCACCGTGCCGAGTTCGGGGATCGTCACCTGAAAGTCGGACAGCAATTCGAGCAGGTAGGCCTCGAACGGCTCGTCGGTCCGATCCAATTCGTCGATCAGCAAGATCGGCGCGCCTTCGGTGTGAGGGCTGAGGGCCTCGAGCAACGGGCGGCGGATCAGAAACCGCTCGTCGAAAATATCGGCCGCCAACTGTCCGCGATCGTGCACGCCCTGCGCCTCGGCAAGCCGGATCTCGATCATCTGCCGGGCATAGTTCCATTCGTACACGGCCGAGGACACGTCGAGGCCTTCGTAGCATTGGAGGCGAATCAACGGACGCTTCAGGGTCGCCGCTAGGACCTTGGCGATCTCCGTCTTGCCCACGCCCGCCTCGCCTTCGCAGAACAGCGGACGGCCGAGCTTGAGGGCGAGGTAAAGGACGGTGGCGAGGCTGCGATCGGCGATATAGTCGCCGCTCTTCAGAAGCTCGACGGTGGCGTCGATGGAGGCCGGCGTGGCGGAGGACATGCAACTCCCGGGAAACACTAGAGGAAAACGCTGAAGGAACGAGCAAGTCTCAGTGTAGCGGATGGCGCGGGCCGCCGATATGGTGGGAATCGCTAGACAGATCAAGCGCTTGGGAGGCGGGCATGGAGGCGGAACTGTTCAAGGGCCGGACGGCGATCGTGACTGGCGGCGCGCGCGGCATCGGCCTCGCCTGCGCTGCGAAAATCACGGCCGGCGGCGGTCGAGTGACGCTCTGGGATCGCGACCTCGCGCGCGCCGAGCAGTCGGCGGCGGCATTGAAGGGTGCCATCGCGGTAGAGGTCGACGTGACCAGCGAAACGTCTGTGACCGCAGCGCTCGCCGCCACCGAGAAGCGGCTCGCTCCGCCCGACATTCTGGTTGCCAGCGCCGGCATTACCGGACCGAACACAACGGTCGTGAGTTACCCCGTCGACGCCTGGCGGCAGGTGATCGACATCAACCTGACGGGTGTGTTTCTCTGCAATCGAGCCGTGGCTGACGGCATGGCCAAGCGCGGCTGGGGACGCATCGTCAACATCGCCTCGGTGGCCGGCAAGGAAGGCAACCCCAATGCCTCGGCCTATTCGGCGTCAAAGGCCGGCGTCATCGGCCTCACCAAGTCGCTCGGCAAGGAACTTGCTACGACGGGTGTGCTGGTCAACTGCGTCGCACCCGCCGTGGTGAAGACCGAGCTGTTCAGCCAGATGACCGAGCAACACATCAACTACATGCTGTCGAAGATTCCGATGAACCGCTTCGGAGAGGTCGACGAAGTGGCCGAGATGGTGGCGTGGCTGGCATCGAGCCACTGCACCTTCGCGACCGGGGCCACCTTCGACCTCTCCGGTGGACGAGCAACTTACTAAGGGTAACCACTGACATGAGCCTGCACACCCTCACCCTGACTGAACTGGCGGCCGGACTCGCCGCCAAGCAATTCTCGTCACGCGAGATCGTCGATGCCCTGCTCGGCCGGATCACGAAGGCCAATGGCAAGCTCCATGCCTTCACCGAGGTCTATGCCGATGCCGCGAAGGCCATGGCGGACGGCGCCGACCGAGCACGCACCGCGGGCTTCCCCTTGCCGCCCCTGCATGGCCTGCCGGTCGCCTACAAGGACCTCTGCGATATCGCCGGCAAGGTCGGCACCGGCGGTTCGAAGATGTTCGAGGCGCGGATCGCCACCGAGACCTCCAATACCGTCGAGCGCCTCACCGCCGCCGGCATGATCCCACTCGGCAAGCTGCACATGGTCGAATTCGCCTTCGGCGGCTGGGGCACCAATCCCCTGATGGGCGCGCCATGGAATCCCTGGGACCTCGCGACCCATCGCGTGCCCGGCGGCTCCTCGAGCGGCACCGGCGTTGCCGTCGCGGCACGGCTGACGCCGGCCGGCATCGGCAGCGACACCGGCGGTTCCGTGCGCATCCCTTCGGCTTTCAACGGGCTGGTCGGCCTCAAGGTCACGTTCGGGCGCATCGGACTCTCCGGCACCATCATGTTGAGCTGGAGTCTCGATTCGATTGGACCGATGGCTCGCTCGGTCGAGGACTGCGCACTGATGCTGAACGCGCTTGCCGCGCCCGATGCGCGCGACCCGACGACGCTCGGCCAACCGCTGGAGGATTTCACGCTCGCCACGCGGCCCGGCTCGATCGAGGGCATACGGATCGCCGTGCCGGACACGAAGCAGATGCCGAACTTCACGCATCCCGACGTGATCAAGGCCTGGCAGACGGCAGCCCGGACGTTCGAAAGCCTCGGCGCCGTTGTGGAAGCGGTGCGTCTGCCGGATTGGTACTTCGATCTCTCGCGTCCGGCGGGAACGATGATCTCGTCGGAAGCCTATTCCCTGCACCGCGACTACATCGAGGACATGAGCAAGGCGATCGGCCCAGGCGTGCGCGCGCGCGCGCAGGCCGCCAAGGCACTGCTGCCTGGCGCCTACGCCGAAGAGATTCGCATGATGGGCGAGCGCCGGCGGATCTTCGCCGAGTGGTTCCGGCCCTACGACGCCATCGTGATGCCGACCATGGCGGTGCCGGCGATCCCGCTCTCCGAAGTCGACGAGACGTCACTCATCCCGGGATACCTGACGCGGCCGGCCAACTACCTCGGCCTCTGCAGCCTCGCCATGCCATCCGGCCAGTCGGGCGGCCTGCCGCTGGGCATCCAGATCGTCGGCAAGCCGTTCGCCGAGAGCGACGTCCTGCGCCTCGGCAAAGCCTTCCAGGACGCGACCGACTTTCACCGTCAGGCCCCCGACCTCTCGTTGCTGGGACTCTAGTCGCGCTGCGGCATGCCCTGCGGTACGATCGTCTTCACCAGCGAGGCGTCCAGCGCCTCGTATTCGTGATAACGGATCGTGTCGTAGAGTTCCTGGCGCGTCTGCATCTGCTCGAGCACGTTCTGGGTGCCGCCGTCGCGCTTGATGGCCGCGAACACCCTCTCCTGCGCCTTGTTCGCCGCGCGTAGCGCGGACACCGGCCAGATCACCATGCGATAGCCCATGGCCTCGAACTCGCTCGCCGTGAAGAACGGCGTGCGGCCGAACTCGGTCATGTTGGCGAGCAGTTTTACGCCCGGCATGGCCTTGGCGAAGGCGCGGAACATCTCGGCGTTGGTCAAGGCCTCCGGGAAGATCGCGTCGGCGCCCGCCTCGAGGTAGAGCCTCGCCCGTGCCACGGCGCCGTCGATGCCCTCGCTCGCCGCGGCGTCGGTGCGCGCGATGATCACGAGGTTACGGCGCGCCTTGGCGGCGCCGGCGACCTTGGCCGCCATGTCGTGCGGCTCCGCCAGCTTCTTATTGTTCAGGTGGCCGCACTTCTTGGGCAGGATCTGGTCCTCGATATGGACGGCGCCGGCACCCGCCTCCTCGAAGGCACGGACCATGTGCATGACGTTCAGCGCCTCGCCGTAGCCAGTATCGCCGTCGACCAGCACCGGCAGGCCCGACGCCCGCGCCACCTGGCGAATGAAGAAGCAGACCTCGTCGACCGTGATGACTCCGAGATCGGGCAGTCCCATCGACGACGACATGGCCGCTCCCGAAAGGTAGAGCGCTTCGAAGCCCGCCCGGGCCGCCTGCAGAGCGGCAATGCCGTTGTGCGTGCCGGGCATGCACAGGATTTGCGGCCGCTCGAGCAGCGCGCGGAAGCGGACGCCTGCCGGTTCGGCCGGCAGGTCGGCGGCAACGAGATAAGGCATCTTCCCTCCTCTAAGTCTTTGATGGCCGGCGGCCTTGCCAGCCGACCATCAGGCCTGCTCCCACGATCACCGCGGTTCCAAGCCAAGTGTAGAAATCCGGCACTTCGGCAAACATCAGGTAGCCCACGATGACCGAGCCGATCATCTGCGTATAGTTGAACGGCGCCACGAAGTTGGCCGAGGCATAGGTCATGGCCTTGGCGACGCAGTAGTGGCCGAGCGCCCCGAAGAGGCCCAGTGAGCAGAGCAATGCCCAGTCGGTCCAGGTGGCGGGCGTCTTCCAGACGAAGGGCAGCCAGAGCGACATCAGGATCGCGCCCAGGAGGACGCTGTAAAAGATCGACGTCGCGGGCTGGTCGATCCCGGCCAGGCGCCGGATGAGGATCTGGTAGATCGCGTAGCACATGGCGCTGCCCAGCAGCAGCACCGACGCCCACTGGAAGACGGCGCTGCCCGGCCGGATGACGATCAACACGCCGCTGAAGCCCACAACGACGGCGGCCATCCGGAACAGGGTGATGCGTTCGCCGAGCAGCGGCCAGGCGAGCAGCACGACGGCGAGTGGCGCCACGAAGGTGACGGATATTGCCTCGGCGACAGGCACGTATTTCACCGCGGAGAAGAAGAACAGCGTCGACAGCAGCATCATCACCGAACTCACGAACTGGGTACCGATCCGGCGCGTGCGCAGCAGCCCCAACCCCATGAGCGGCATGAACACGGCCGCGACCAGCACGAGATGAGAGACGATGCGGAACCAGACGATCTGCTGGGCGTCGTAGCTCACGGCCAACAGCTTCACGATCCCGTTCATGATCGGGAACAAGGCGCAGGCGATGCACATGAAGAGGACGCCGCGCAATGGGGGACGTCCGGTTCGGTGCCGCGATCTCCGCCACGACCGCTCAGCGGATGAAGCGTTCGAGCGCGCCCAGCAGCAGCGTTCCGGCTGTCGCGATCACGATCAGGGAAGCGGCGATAGAGGTGAAGCGGCCGATTTCCTGGGAGCGGCCGTCTCCGATGATCAGGCGGTGCGCGACCATCGACGCCATGCCGATGGCCGCCAGCGTGATCGCCATGCCGAAGGCGATGGCAACGACACCGATGACCCCGGCCCACAGCACACCCAACGCCACCGACAGCAGGATCACCACCAGGGCGCCGGCACAGGGCGCGATGCCCGCCGCCGTCAGCAGCAGCCAGCCGGCAATCGTCCGTCGCGGCGAGGCACGCCCGTGGTCATGTGTGTGGTCGTGATCATGCCCGTGATGATGGTCATGATCGTGCCCTGCTCCGTGCGCATGCTCGTGCAAGCGTCCGGTGAGCCCGGCCCACAGGCGCCAGAAGCCGACCAGCAGGATGAGGACGTAGGAGACGATCTCGACGTTGCGCACTTCGCGCAAGGCGCCGAGCAGGCCGACGGCGTAGAACATCTTCAAGGCGCCGGCGAGCAGGAGGGCCGCGAGCGTATGGGTGAAGGCGATCCAGGCGCCGGCGAAGATGCCCTCGATCCAGGCCCTGGGCTTGGTGCTGTCGAGGAAATAGGCGACCACGACCGCCTTGCCGTGGCCCGGGCCCAGCGTGTGGACCACGCCATAGCCGAAGCACACTGCCGCGAGCGTCCATAGCGCCACCGATCCGGAGCCGGACTGGATGTCACGCAGCGCCGTCGACAGCGACTGCTGGATCTGCCGCTGATATTCGGCGCTGTAGCGCGCGAGCTCGGCCACGCCGTCGCTGAAGATCAGCGCACCGATCAGAGCCAGCAGCAGCAGCACGCCGACCCATAGAAACGGCGAGCGCAGGACGGTCGATCTCACGGAAGCCGGCATGTCACGATGTCTGCAAAGACGGGATAGCCGCGCACGAACTCGGTCTTATGCGCTGGATTCTTCGACAGCGAGCAGCCGGCCGGAACCAACGCCTTGTCGACCTCGAGCCGCATGAAGTCCTCCGGATCGTAGGTCACGACCGAAAACATCTTGGTCGGTTCGGGCAGCGCGAACCGCATGACGTACACCAGGTTGCGTGGCCCATTCTTGCGCGGCCCATCCGGCTGCGCGCCCCGCTTGTTGGGCGGCATCGCCATGCCAGCCTTGTCGCCGGCCGCGCGATCCCATTCCGGCGGGATGAAGCTCGCCGGATCGTCGATGCGCGCGGAGAAAGTCGGACGTTGGGACGGGCGGAAATCCTTGGCTCCGGTATTCAGCCAGGTGAGATAACCGTAGTTCTTGAGCTCGGGCATCATCTCGTCGGCCAGCACCTTCGTTTCCTTTGCCGAGAACTTGCCGTCCTTGTTCTCGTCGATCAGAGGAATTTCGATCTCGCTTGAAAACGGATCGAACCGCCATTCGATCTCGACATGCGTGTACTTGCCGTCCTTGGCAACGACCCGGACCACTTCCTGAATCCAGATGTGCGGATGGGCCTGGGCGACGGCCGACACGAGGAGGCCGGTGATCGCAAGAAGCAGTCCGCCGGCGATCCTCATGCCGCACTTTCCTGCGCCGGCACCTGTCGCGGCTTGCCGTCGTCGTCGATCGCCACGAAGACATAAGTGCCGTGGGTCACGCGGATGTCGGTCTGCTCATGCCGGCGCTGCACCATGGTCTCCAGGGCGACCGTAATGGAGGTGCGACCGATCTTGGCGACCTCGCCGTAGATCGACACCATGTCGCCCACCTTGATGGGTTGGACGAAGGTCATGGCGGTGATGGCCACCGTGGCCACCCGGCCTTTGGCCACCCGGGCAGCAAGCGCGCCGCCGGCGATGTCCATTTGAGACAGCACCCAGCCGCCGAAAATATCGCCATTTCCGTTCATATCGGCGGGCTGCGGGACGGTCCTTATGATCGGGTCGCGGCGGCTGTCGGCCATCAAATTTCCACCGGATATGGTTGCTTTTCGGGTCTTTTCCTACCATACCCATAACGAACCGGCCAACAAGCGATCCCCTCGCGCGGCCAGGAAGACAAGAAGCAGCCATGGCTAAAAGCGGCGATCTTTTCGATCGGTCGGGTGGTGGCAAGCGCGCCACCGCGACCAAGGATACGTCATATACCGCGCGCGACATCGAGGTCCTGGAAGGGCTGGAGCCCGTTCGCAAGCGGCCCGGCATGTACGTGGGCGGCACCGACGAGCGCGCCCTGCATCACCTCGTGGCCGAGGTGCTGGACAACGCCATGGACGAGGCCGTGGCGGGCCATGCCGACACGATCTATCTCGAATTGCTCGCCGGCAATCGCGTGCTGGTGCGCGACAACGGCCGCGGCATTCCGGTCGACCCGCATCCCAAGTTCAAGAACAAGTCGGCACTGGAGGTGATCCTCACCACCCTGCACTCCGGCGGCAAGTTCAACGGCAAGGTCTACGCCACCTCGGGCGGCCTGCATGGCGTCGGCGTGTCCGTCGTCAACGCGCTGTCGGACGAGTTGATCGTCGAGGTCGCCCGCGACCGACAGGCCTGGACGCAGACATTTTCGCGCGGCAAGCCGACGACCAAGCTCAAGTCGGCCGGTCCCGCGCCCAACCGCCGCGGCACGACCGTCACCTTCCATCCCGATCCCCAGATTTTCGGCAAGCAGCTCTTCGTCGCCGAGCGCATGTACCGCATGGCGCGCTCCAAGGCCTATCTGTTCCGCGGGGTCGAGATCCGCTGGAAGTGCGACCCTTCCCTGCTGCCCAAGGGCGGCACGATCCCGGCCGAGGAATCGTTCCATTTCCCGGGCGGCCTGAAGGACTATCTGACGTCGGAGATCGGCGAACGGCCTACCGTGGTGCCGCAGCCCTTCGCCGGTGAGGCCAAGAGCGAGACCAACGGCACCGCCGGCGGCAAGGTCGAATGGGCGGTGTGGTGGCCGACGGACGAGGAAGGCTTCGTCCGCTCTTACTGCAACACCGTGCCGACGGCCGAAGGCGGCACGCACGAGTCGGGCTTCCGCAGCGCCCTGGTGCGCGGGCTCAAGCGCTATGCCGAACTCACCGGCAATCGCAAGGGCTCGATTATCACCGCCGAGGACGTGATCGAAGGCGCCGCGGGGCTGGTATCGGTGTTCATCGAGCAGCCGCAATTCCAGGGGCAGACCAAGGAGAAGCTGGTCAGCGTCGAGGCGACCAAGCTGGTCGAAACCATCGTCGGCGACAATTTCGAGCATTGGCTGACGGGCGACAAGGAAGTCGGCAACGTCCTGCTCGAACACGTGGTCGCGAAGGCAGAGGAACGCCTCCGGCGCAAGCAGGACCGCGAGCAGCAACGCAAGACGGCGACGCGCAAGCTGCGCCTCCCCGGCAAGCTCGCCGACTGCAGCAGCACGGGGTCGATCGGCACCGAGATCTTCCTGGTCGAGGGCGATTCGGCCGGCGGCTCGGCCAAGGCGGCGCGCAACCGTGAAACCCAGGCCATTTTGCCGCTCAGGGGCAAAATCCTGAACGTGGCCAGCGCCAGCGCCGACAAGCTGCGCGAGAACCAGGAAATCCAGGATCTCATCCAGGCGCTGGGCTGCGGCACCGGGGCCCATTACAGCGACGACAGGCTGCGCTACGAGCGCGTCATCATCATGACCGACGCCGATGTCGACGGCGCCCACATCGCCTCGTTGCTGATGACGTTCTTCTATCGCGAGATGCCGAAGCTGATCGAAAACGGCCATCTGTTCCTGGCGCAGCCCCCGCTCTTTCGCATCAGCAAGGGCGGCCGCACCGAATATGCCCAGGACGATGCCCAGAAGGACGAGCTGATCCGGACGGTATTCAACGGCAAGGCCGACATTACCCGCTTCAAGGGCCTGGGCGAGATGCAGTCCGTCCATCTGCGGGAAACCACGATGGATCCGGCCAAGCGCGTCCTTCTGAAGGTCGACGTGCCGTTGATCACGGGCACCGAGCCGGACTCCCGCGTCGAGGACATGCGGACCCGTACCCTCGT
>JAUXST010000259.1 GCA_030679805.1 Reyranella sp.
ATCGGCGTCAGCACGCACGACCATGCCGAGCTGGAAAAGGGTCTCGCGATCGATCCCGACTACGTGGCGCTCGGACCGGTCTATCCCACCCTGCTCAAGCAGATGCCGTGGGCGCCGCAGGGGCCGGCACGGCTGGGTGAATGGAAGAAATTGATCGGCGACCGACCGCTGGTCGCGATCGGCGGCCTCACCCTGGAGCGCGCGCTGCTGTGCCTGAAGTCCGGCGCGGATATCGCCTCGGTCGTGGGCGATATCGTGAACCATGCCGATCCCATGGGGCAGACGAAGGCGTGGCTCGCGGCCACACGGAGGCCGGCATGAGCGGCCGGTATGTCCGCCAGTCCGTGCTGCCGGAAGTGGGCGATGCCGGGCAGGCACGGCTTGCCACCGCGTCCGTTCTGGTCGTTGGCGCCGGCGGCCTCGGCTGTCCGGTGATGCAGTATCTCGCCGGTGCTGGTGTGGGCCGCCTCGCGCTCGTCGATCATGACGTGGTCGAGGAGACCAACCTTCACCGCCAGCCGCTCTACGGCATGGCCGATATCGGCAAGCCCAAAGTCGAGGTCGCCCGCGCGGCGCTGTTGCGCTTCAATCCCGGCCTACAGATTGATACCCACGCCGAACGCCTGACGCCACAGAACGCCGCGCGCCTGGTCGCGGCGGCCGATGTCGTGGTCGATGCCGCCGACAGCTTTGCCGTCACCTACATCCTGAGCGATGCCTGCCAGGCCGCGGCCAAGCCGCTGGTCAGCGCCTCGGTCATCGGCATGACGGGCTACGCCGGCGCCTTCTGCGGCGGCGGCCCGAGCTATCGCGCCGTGTTCCCCGAAGTGTCCGTCGATGGCGGCACCTGCGCCACCGTCGGCGTGCTCGGCACGGCCGTGGCTGTGCTGGGCGGACTGCAGGCCCACCTCGCGCTGCATCTTCTGCTCGGCCTCGAGCCGAGCGTGCTCGGTCGCGTGGTCACCTTCGATGCGAAGCGGCTGGCGTTCGGTGGTTTCGGCTTTGCCGACAGTCCCGAGCCCGACGCCTTCGTGCCGTTCATCGCGCCCGATGCCGTAACGAAAGACGATCTCGTGGTCGATTTGCGGAGCCTGGAGGAAGCACCCGTCTCGCCTTTCCCCGGCGCGCGGCGGCTGGTGGTCGACGATATCGATGGGCTGGCGGCTGAGCTACCGGCAGGCCGTATCGTGTTGGCGTGCCGCAGCGGCCAGCGCGCCCTGATGGCGGCGGATCGCCTGCGCGAACGAGGCCTGTCGAACCTGGTGCTGGTCGCGCTGGGGTAGAGTTTTTTCGGCGTGGATTGAACCATCAGAGTCGGGATCATTCTCTTCCCCTTTGCGGAGTCCGCAAAGGGGAAGTGCCCTCGTCATACGAGGGCGATGGGGTCAGACCCCTCCGTCACCGTAAGACGGTGACACCTCCCCAGTTGACTGCAGGATTGTCCGGGGAAAACGGCGCACCATGTCAGCTAGGGAAAAACTGTCATCCCGAGCGAAGCGAGGGACCTTTATCGGTGGCATTAAAGGTCCCTCGCTTCGCTCGGGATGACAATGTGCGTGAAAGCCGAGAAGGTCCAACAGGGCCAAGTTTCCTGAGTCGGGAACTTCCCGCGTTGTAGCGTATCGTTGCCAGTGCAAGCGTTTTGCGAGGCCTTTCGAATTTTCCCCGGACAGTCCTGCAGTTGACTGGGGAGGAAAGCGATTCTGATTCTGCCGAAATGGCTTTAGGGCTTCTTGGCCCAGCGCGCGGCGGCGGCGTCGTCGCCCTCGTGGGCCTCGACCCATTTTTCGCCGACCGGTGTCTCTTCGAGCTTCCAGAACGGCGCCTTGGTTTTCAGCCAATCGACCAGGAACTCGCAGGCCTCGAAGGCGGCGTCACGGTGCGGCGAGCCCACCGCCACGAGGACGATACGATCGCCGGCCTCGAGGCGGCCGTAGCGATGCACGATCAGCGTCGCCTCCAGCGTCCAGCGTCGCCGGGCTTCGGCCTCGATATCCTCGAGCGCCTTCTCGGTCATGCCGGGATAATGCTCGAGGGTAAGGGCCTCGATGCGCTCGCGGTGCAGGCCGTCGCGCAGGTGCATTTCGCGCACCAGACCGACGAAGACCGCCAGCCCGCCGATCCGCCGGTTGCCGCCGGTCAGGCGGTCGAGTTCGGCGCCGATGTCGAAGTCGGCTTCTTGGACGCGTACGGTCATTGCAATGCCATCGAGTGCTAGCCACCGGTGAAGGGAGGAAAGAACGCAACTTCCTTGGCGCCGGTGAGAAGGGCGTCGAACGTCGTGGTACGCTGGTCGACGGCGGTGCCGAAAGCAGCACCCGCGGCCAATGCCTCGGCATGGCCGCCGCTGCGCGTGCGCAGCCATTCCACCAGTTCGCCCACCGTACGGACATCGGCGGGCAGAACGACCTCTTCCTCCGCCACGCCGACGGTACGTTTCATCCAGGCGAAGTAGCGCACTTTCATTTCTGGCCGCCCGACGTTGGAGCATCCTCGGCCATGTGCTTGAGGCCGGTGCGCAGATAGTCGTAACCGGTGGTCAGCGTCAGCGCGGCGGCGATCCAGATCAGGGCGATCCCGGCCTGCGTGACGTATGTTGAGGCGGCGTCGCCCACGAGCAGGGCGGCGATTGCCACCATCTGCACGGCGGTCTTCCACTTGGCGAGCGCGCTCACCGGCAGGCCGACCCTGAGCTCGGCCAGGAACTCGCGCAGGCCGGAGACCAGAATCTCGCGGGCCAGGATGATCATCGCCGCGAGGACGTTGACGCCGCGCAGCGTGCCGCTGTCCACCAGCATTACCAGCGCGGCGGCCACCAGCAGCTTGTCGGCAATCGGATCCAGGAAACGGCCGAGGCGGGAGATCTGGTGGTAGCGGCGGGCGAAATAGCCATCGAACCAGTCGGTCACCGCCGCGATCACGAAAAGGATCATCGACAGCCACTGCGCCCAGCCGCGATCGAGCCAGAAGCATGCGACGACCAGCGGGATCGCCACGATCCGCGACAGGGTCAGCAGATTGGGAAGGTTGAACAGCATCGATGGGGCCTGTGGGGGCACCTTAGCGACCGCCCCTGAAGTGGTCATGGATTTTCTGGGCGGTCGCGCCCGAGATTCCCGGCACCGATTTGATGTCTTCGAGCGTGGCGACGGCCACGGCACGGGCACTGCCGAAGTGATTGAGCAGGGCGCGCTTGCGTCCGGCGCCGATGCCCGGCACCTCGTCGAGTGCCGAGCGCGTGAGATCTGCTGCACGGCGCGTGCGGTGGGTGCCGATGGCGAAGCGATGCGCCTCGTCGCGCAGGCGCTGGAGGAAGTAGAGCACGGGATCGCGCGGCTCGAGCGAGAACGGGGGGCGCCCGGGCATGAAGAATCGCTCGCGTCCCGCATTGCGGTCCGGGCCTTTGGCGATGCCGACCATGGCGATGTCTTCCAGGCCGAGTTCGGTCGCCACCTGTCGCGCCGCCTCGAGTTGGCCCTGGCCGCCGTCGATCAGCACCAGGTCGGGCCAATGCTCCTCGTCGCGGTCGGGATTTTCCTTCAGCGCCCGGCCGAAGCGGCGGCTCATGACCTCGCGCATCATGGCGAAATCGTCACCTGCCGCACCCTCGGTCTTGATGTTGAACTTGCGGTAGGCGTTCTTCATGAAACCCTCGGGCCCGGCAACGATCATGGCACCGATCGGGGCACTGCCCTGGATGTGGCTGTTGTCGTAGACCTCGATCCGCTCGGGAGGTGCATCCAGTCCGAAGAGGCGCGCCACGCCTTCGAGCAGCGTGCGTTGCGTGCCACGCTCGGCCAACCGCCGCGCCAATGCCTCGCGGGCGTTCGAGACGGCCTGATCGAGCGCATCCTTCTGGTCGCCGCGCTTGGGATGGCGGATTTCGACCTTGTGGCCGGCGCCGATGGCGAGCGCGCTTTCCAGCAACTCGCGCTCGGCCACGTCATGGCTCGTCAGGATCAGCTTGGGCGCCGGGCGCGCTTCGTAGAACTGGCCGATGAAGGCCGACAGGACGGCGGCCTCGTCGAGTTCGCGGGCGTGGCTCGGGAAATAGGCCCGATTGCCGAGGTTCTGGCCGGCGCGCAGGAAGAACACCTGTACGCAGACTTGGCCGCCATCGGCGTGGGCCGCGAAGATGTCGGCCTCGTCGATCGAGGGCAGGCTGATCGATTGATGCGACTGGATCTGCGTCAGCGCGCGGATGCGGTCGCGCAGTACCGCGGCGCCCTCGAATTCGAGATTGGCCGAGGCCTGTTCCATGCGTTGCGACAGTGCCTGCTGGATCTCGCGGTTGCGGCCGCCCAGGAAGCCGCGCACCTCCTCGACGATCGACGCATACTCGTCCTTTTCGATGCGTCCCACGCACGGCGCCGTGCAGCGCTTGATCTGGTATTGCAGGCAGGGCCGGGTGCGCGTCGTGAACACGCCGTCGGAACAGGAGCGCAGCGGGAAGGCGCGCTGCAGAGCGTAGAGCGTGCGGTTGACCGCGGTGGCCGAGGCAAATGGCCCGAAGTACTCGTTGCCGGCCTCGCGCGTGCCGCGGTGCTTGGCGAGTTGCGGCCATTCGGTGTCGCGGCGGATGACGATGTAGGGAAACGACTTGTCGTCGCGCAGCAATACGTTGAAGCGCGGCCGGAAGCGCTTGATCAGGTTGTTCTCGAGCAGCAGCGCCTCGGCTTCGCTGTCGGTGACCGAGAATTCCATGGTCGTGGTCGCCGACACCATGCGCATCAGGCGGGTCACGAGCCGGGTCGGCTGGGTGTAGGCGGCGACGCGGCTGCGCAGCGACTTCGCCTTGCCGACGTAGAGAACCTCGCCGTCGGTCGCGATCATGCGATAGACCCCAGGCTTGCGCGGTAGGGTGCGCACGAATTCGGCGATAGTCCGCATGCCGTCGGCAAGCGATCCTTCGCTCGGTTTCGGGTCGATTTCGGTCTCGGTTTCGGTGCTCACGGGGCGTGATCGCTTGGAGGCCGGATGGTGGGCCGGATGGGCGCGCACAATGGGTCGGCGGGTGCCCGGCGACAAGACGATACGGGCATGTGGGGAAGTCTGTGAAGAAACCCAGTGTCAGGCCGGCGTTACGTCAGCGTCACTGTATTGACTCAATGATGACGTGGTGACAGTCAGTCCCTAGGTGCCATCTAATCAATTGAATTATTTAGTTAATTTAGGGAATTCTTGGTTTGCATATTCTTCTGGCCGCGACGGACGTTCCCGATTCAGTCCAATCGTCCGTCGCGCTTCGATCTGTGGATAAATTCGGTCGTCTCAAAGCACTGACAGCATTCGTCCGACCAGGGGATGGCGGACCACATCCTGGTCGGTGAGATGGACCACCGCCACATCGTCGAGCCCGTCCAGTTTCTTGCCGATTGACGCCAGGCCCGAGAGTTCCGGCAGCAGGTCAGTCTGGTCGGGGTCTCCGGTCATGACCATGGTCGAATGCCAACCCAGGCGCGTCAGCAGCATCTTGAGCTGGCCATAGGTGCAGTTCTGCGCTTCGTCGATCAGCACGAAGCTGTTGTTGAGGGTGCGACCGCGCATGAACGCGACAGGCGCAATCTCGATCGTGCCGTCGTCGAGGTGTTGGCGCAGGCGCTTGGCGCCCAGCCGGTCGTTCAGCGCGTCCCACAGCGGTCGCAGGTAGGGATCGAGTTTTTCGCGCATGTCGCCAGGCAGGAAGCCGAGGTTTTCGCCGGCCTCGACCGCCGGCCTCGACAGCACGATCCGTGACACGGTACCGGAATCCAGCGCCTCGACGGCGGCGCAGATCGCCAAGTAGGTCTTGCCGGTGCCGGCTGGGCCCAGGGCGACGGTGAGCGGTTTGGCCTCTATGGCCTCCATCAATATGCGTTGGTTGTCGCTGCGCGGTCGGACTTTTCGGAGGTAGCTCTGATCCCTGTCGTTGGCCGGAGACTTGTCGAAGACGAGGTTGTGAACACGGGCGCTATCGATGGCGTGCAGCTTGGCGCGGCGTGTGGCGCGTTTTGCCATTT
>JAUXST010000261.1 GCA_030679805.1 Reyranella sp.
CGTAGCATGAGCGGCAACACCTACAAGACCGCACCGCCGCACGCCGGCTCGACCGCCTATATCAACGCCCGCATCGTCGATCCCACGGGCGGCATCGAATATCGCGGCGCCGTGCTGATCAGCGACGGCAAGATCGCCGACTTCGGCCCCAACCTGTTCGCCACGGGCGCGCCCTACGGCATCGAGTCGGTCGATTGCCGCGGCCTCGTTCTCGCCCCCGGCCTGGTCGACGCCCGCGTGCACACCGGCGAGCCGGGCGAGGAGCACAAGGAAACGCTGGAGAGCGCCGGTGCCGCGGCCGCGGTGGGCGGCATCACCTCGCTGGTGCTGCTGCCAGACAACGAGCCGCCGTTCGACGATGCCTCGTTGATCGAGTTCGTGGCCCGCCGTGCCCGGCTAATCAAGCTGGTGAACATGTACGCCTACGGCGCGCTCACGGTGGGACTCGAAGGCAAGGAACTGGCCGAGATCGGCCTGCTGGCCGAGGCGGGGGCCGTAGCCTTCACCGATGCCGACCATGCCGTGGGCAACGCCCAGGTGATGCGGCGCGCTCTTTATTACTGCAAGGCGTTCGACGCACTGATTGTCCACCTGCCGCAAGAGCCGACCTTGTCGGGCGGCCACATGACCAGCGGCGAGATGGCGACGCGGCTCGGCCTGTCGGGCAATCCGCCGCTCGCCGAGGTAATGATGGTCGAGCGCGACATCCGCCTGGTCGAGATGACTGGCGGGAAGATGCACCTGGCCAAGATATCGACCGCCGAGTCGGTGGCGGCGATCGCCGCGGCCAAGGCGCGCGGGCTTAAGATCACCTGCGACACTGCCGCGCCCTACTTCGCGCTGAACGATCTCGCCGTCGGCGACTACCGCACCTTCGGCAAGCTGGTGCCGCCGCTGCGTGCCGAGAAGGATCGCGCGGCGGTCGTCGAAGGGCTGAAGAGCGGCGTGATCGACGCCATCGTCTCCGACCATCGGCCACAGGACCAGGACAGCAAGCGCGTGCCCTTCGCCCAGGCGCTGCCGGGCGGCATCGGGCTTGAAACCCTGCTGCCGATCTCGCTCGAGCTGGCGCACAACGGCCACCTCACCCTGCCCCAGCTCTTCCAGCGGCTGTCGAGCGCGCCGGCCCGGCTGTTCGGCCTGCCGGGCGGCCGCCTCGCCAAGGGCGCACCAGCCGATCTCGTGGTGTTCGACGCCGATTATGCCTGGCAAATCGATCGCACCGACCTCTGGAGCAAGACCAAGAACACGCCGTTCGATGAGCGTCCGGTCCAGGGACGCGTCATGGCCACCATCGTCGGCGGTCGCACGATCTACCGCGACGACAGTTTCGTGACTGCCGCCGCAGCGGCTTAATTGCCGCCTCGAAACCGCCACTTCGTCTGGTATTGTCGCGGCGTTCTCACAAATCAGGGCAATCGACGATGCTTCGAAAGACGGTAATCCTAGGAGCGGCGATGGCGGTAGCCGCCAGCGCAGGTTACGCCCAGACGCGCGGCCAGTCGCGCGAGGACCTTCTCGACGCGCTCACGCGCCATATCCAGATCTGCGGTGAGATCACGGAGCAGCAGGCTAAGTTGTCCTGCTACGACCGGCTGCAGACCCAGGTCGGCGGCGTCCAGGCACCCCCCGCCGCCACGAAGCCGGCACCCACGCCGACGCCGCTGCAGGCCGGCAACACGGCGGCGGCCTCGACCGGCCCCTCAACTGGCGCGACGACCGGTTCCTCGATCAGTTCCACGCCCCTCACGCCGCAGCCGCTGGGTATCCCCGGCGGCGGCGTGGCGACCTTGGGCGGCAGCACACCGACGCAGCCGAGCCCGCTCGGCCAGCCGCAGGACCCCAATGCCGCCTTCGATCCGCGCAGCGCGACCCAGGCCCGGCCGCCCGAGGGGCTGCAGCCCAAGCCGCGGCCGCCTGTCCGCCGCACCGGCGCACGGCCCATTCCCTATTCGGCGACGCCGCAGCCACTGGTGGTGCTGGGCGCCTCGAACCTGACCTACGGCGATTCGCGCTACTGGCAGGTCTCGATCACGCTGACGTCGAACACGCCGCGACCGCTCGAAACCCAGGCCCAGTGCACCTTCATGAATGCCGGCCGCCCGATCGAGGACGTCTACTTCGGACCGGTGACGATCCAGCCGGGCGAGCAGATCAGCACAGAACTGATCGGCCCGCCGACCACCGCCTATATCGACTCCACCAACTGCCGAGTCGTGAGCCCGTAACTGCCGCATGGCCTCGACACTGCTGCTCCTCTTTGCTCCGTTCCTGCTGGGCTACCTGCTGGGCTCGATTCCGTTCGGGCTGCTGCTGACCCGCGCGGCCGGCCTCGGCGACATCCGCAAGGTCGGCTCGGGCAACATCGGCGCCACCAACGTGCTGCGCACCGGCCGCAAGGGCCTGGCCGCGGCAACGCTGCTACTCGACGCTCTGAAGGGCGTCGCGGCCGTGCTGATCGCCGATCAGGTCGGCCAGCTGGCCGCCGTCGGCGCGGCAGCGGGCGCGGTGCTCGGCCACATGTTTCCGGTCTGGCTGTCATTCAAGGGCGGCAAGGGCGTGGCGACGACGCTCGGCGTGATGTGGGGCCTGTCATGGCCGGTCGGCGCGATCGCCTGCGCCGCGTGGCTGCTGTTTGCGGCGATCTTCCGCTACTCCTCGCTGGCCGCCCTGCTCTGCGTCGTGATCGCCGCGATCGCGGCGTGGCTGCTGACCGATGCCAGGGCTGCGATGCTGCTCACCCTGCTGGTACCGCTCGTGTGGGTGCGCCATCACGAAAATATCCGCCGCCTGCTCGCCGGCACCGAGCCCAAGATCGGACAGAAGCCGTCCGCCGAAGAAGATGTGCTCGCACCGGTACACGGCCACAATGGCGGCCCGCCGCTCAACGAGCCGGCCAAGAAGTAGATCCTTCGCTTCGCTCAGGATGACCGCTGCGCGGTCAGTTCTTCTTCGCGGCCTTGCCGTCGTAGCGGCGCGCCCATTCTTCCAGGATGCGGGTGCGGTTGGCCGAGGCCCAGGCGAAGTCGTTCTTGATCATCGAGTCGGCGACACCGGCCGGATAGTCGGGAATGTTGCTGGCGATCCCCGGCATGGCGACCTGGCTCACGAACGAGGCATAGAGCTCGTTGGCCTTGCGGCTCGAGGCAAAGTCCATCAAGCGGCGCGCCGCGTCGGGCTTCTTGGTGCCGCGCAGGATGGCGGCGGCATCCATGTCCCAGCCGCCGCCTTCCTTCATGACGAGGCCCTCGATCGGCGCGCCTTTCTGGCGGGCGCTGGCGGCGGCCAGTTCGTAGGAGATGCCGAGCGGGAATTCGCCGGCCGCCGCCTGCCGGCAGGGCCGCGTGCCCGAATGTTCGTAGACCGCGATGTTGTCGTGCAGCCTGTCCATGAATTCCCAGGCCTTGGCCTCGCCGAACATCTGGATCCAGGCCGAGACGTGGAAGTAGCCGGTCCCCGACGACGCCGGATGCGGCATGGTGATCTTGCCTTTTAGGCGCGGGTCGGTGAGGTCGAACCAGGACACGGGCTTGGCGAGACCGAGCTTGGCCGCCTCGACCGTGTTGAAGCAGATCGCGGCGACCCACGCTTCCATGCCGACCCAGGCCGGCGGATTGGCGGGATCGCGGAACGCCGGCTTGATGGCCGCGAGGTTCTTCGGCGCGTAGGGCTCGAGCAGGCCGCGCTTGTCGAGCAGCAGCATCGACGTGACGGCGAGCCCCCAGATGGCGTCGGCGCGCTGCGCGCTCTGCTCGGCCAGGATCCTGGCGGTGATGACGCCGGTCGAATCGCGATTCCACAGGATTTCGATGTCGGGATTCTCCGCCTCGAACGACTTTTTGAAGTCGTTCAGGTTCTCGATCTCGAGCGTCGAGTAGACCTCCAGCCTGACGCGATGCTGCGCCGGTGCCTGCGCCGATACGGTCGCCGCGGCCAGCATCATTGCCGCGCCCATGAGCCATTGCTTCATCGCCTGCTCTCCTTGCCCCTCCTATAGCACGACGCGCCATTGATCGGTCGCGGACCGGTCGTTAGGGTCGATACACAACAACTGCAGGAGGCAATGGCCATGTTCGTTGCTCGACTGGCCGCTCTCACCGCGGCCGCCCTATGCGTCGTATCCGCCGCCGATGCCAAGACGCTGCGCTGGGCAAGCCAGGGCGATGCCCTCACCCTCGATCCCTATTCGCAGAACGAGGGGCCGACCACGGCCATGAACACCCACTTCTACGATGCGCTGATCTCGCGCGACCCCAAGCTGGTGAAGGTGCCGGGCCTGGCGCTCACGTGGAAGCCGATCGCGCCCGACACCTGGGAGTTCAAGCTCCGGCCCGACGTCAAGTTCAGCGACGGCACGCCGTTCACCGCCGACGACGTGGTGTTCAGCTACAATCGCGCGCTCGCCCCCTCGTCCGACTTTCGTGCCTATATCTCCAGCATCAAGGAGGTGAAGGCGATCGATCCGCTGACGGTGCACATCGTCACCGCCGGGCCGAACCCCATCCTGCCCGACTACACGACCAGCATCTTGATCATGTCACGGGCATGGGCGGAGAAGCACAACGTCACCAAGCCGCAGAACTTCAAGGAAAAGGAAGAGACCTACGCCGTGCGCAACGCCATGGGCACCGGCCCCTACATGGTGAAACAGCGCGACCCCGACGTGCGCACCGTGATGGTGAAGAACCCGACCTACTGGGGCGCCAAGGACTTCCCGAACTATCCCGATGAGCTGGTCTACACGCCGATCAAGGAACCGGCGACCCGTGTCGCCGCGCTGATCTCGGGCCAGGTCGACTTCGTGCTCGACGCGCCGCTGCAGGACGTCGCCCGCATCAAGCAGACTGCCGGCCTCAAGACCGAGGAGACCGCGCAGGTGCGCTCGATCTTCCTCGGCCTCGACATGGGCTCGGCCGAGCTAAAATATTCCGACGTCAAGGGCAAGAACCCGTTCGCCGACAAGCGCGTGCGCCAGGCCATGTACCAGGCGATCGACATCAACGCGATCAAGGCCAAGGTGATGCGCAACTTCGCCGCGCCCGCCGGCCTCGTCACCTCGCCCGGCGTGCACGGCCATACACCGGCGCTCGACCAGCGGCAGAAGTACGACGTGGCGGCGGCTAAGAAGCTGATGGCCGAGGCGGGCTATCCCAACGGCTTTAGCGTCTCGCTCGACTGCCCCAACGACCGCTACAACAACGACGAGCAGATCTGCCAGGCCGTCACCGGCATGCTGGCGCAGATCGGCATCAAGGTCGACCTGCAGGCGCGCTCGAAGACACTGCATTTCCCCAAGATCCAGAAGAAGGATTCGAGTTTCTACCTGCTGGGCTGGGGCGTGCCGACGCTCGACTCGCACTACGTCTTCACCTTCCTCTACCAGACCAACGATCCGGCCAAGAAGGTGGGCGGCTGGAACTACACCAACTACAGCAACGCCAAGCTCGACGCGCTCACCGACGCGATGCTGAAGGAAGTCGACCAGGCCAAGCGCGACAAGATGATCGCCGACGCCTGGGCGCTGGCGATCGCCGACATGCCGTACCTGCCGCTGCATCACCAGCTGATCGTGTGGT
Source organism: Reyranella sp. (assembly GCA_030679805.1). Taxonomy (GTDB): domain Bacteria; phylum Pseudomonadota; class Alphaproteobacteria; order Reyranellales; family Reyranellaceae; genus Reyranella. The sequence goes on from JAUXST010000261.1 coordinate 5,577, forward strand.
CGATGAGCGACAAGGTGACGATCCCGATCTTCGCCAACGACTCGCCCAACTTCAAATACTCGACGATCAAGTAGGGCCGACTAAAGCAGCAGGAAGGCCGGCGCGTGCTGGCTTTCATCGCGTCCCGTCTCCTGCAGTCGCTGGCGGTCATGCTGGCGGTCTCGTTCGTGTGCTTTACGCTCTTCAACTTCGTGGGCGACCCCGTGAACAACATGGTCGGCCAGGAAGCGGGGCCGGCGGAGCGCGAGGAGATCCGTCGCGAACTCGGCCTCGAAGACTCCGTGGTGGTGCAGTTCGCGCGCTTCCTCGGCAATGCCGCGACCGGCAATTTCGGCAAGAGCTACCGCCTTGCCCGCCCGGTGTCCGACCTGATCGTCGAACGCATGCCGGCGACCCTCGAGCTGGTGGCGGTGGCGGCCCTGCTGGCGCTCGCCATGGGCATCCCGCTCGGCGTGCTGACGGCCTTGCGCCGCAACAGCGTCGACAGCGGCGCGATCATGACCTTCTCGCTCGCCGGTGTGGCCATGCCGACCTTCGTCATCGGCATCCTGCTGATCTATGTCTTCTCGGTGGAATGCAAAACCTGGGCGCCGGGGATAGGGCTGCCCCCGGACTGGTGCTTCCCGTCCTTCGGCCGCGGCGAGACGGTGAAGCTCGGCTGGTGGAACACCGGGCTGCTCACCGCCTCGGGCCTCAAGGCGATCGTCCTGCCGGCCTTCACCCTGTCGCTGTTCCAGATGACCCTGGTGCTGCGCCTCGTGCGCTCACAGATGCTGGAGGTGCTGCGCACCGACTACATCAAGTTCGCGCGCGCCCGCGGCCTCACCAATCGCGCCGTGCATTTCCGCCACGCGCTCAAGAACACCCTGCTGCCGGTGATCACGGTGATCGGCATCCAGGTCGGCGGCCTGATCGCCTTTTCGATCATCACCGAGACGGTGTTCCAGTGGCCGGGCATGGGCCAGCTCTTCATCCAGTCGGTGCAGTTCGCCGATATTCCGGTGATGGCGGCGTATCTCGTCATGGTGTCGTTCATCTTCGTGGCGATCAATTTCTTCGTCGACCTGCTCTATGCCGCCATCGACCCGCGGCTGAGACTCGACCGCGCCCAGCTCGGCACGGCCGGCGGATGAGCATGAACCTCGTCCCTTCGCGTGCCATGCCCCCAGGACTTCCATGGGCCCTGATCGGAGCGGCCTGCCTCGGCTCGTTCGCCACCACCTCGAGCGGCACCACGCGCGCGCCGTTCCTGCTCGACATGGCGCGCGACCTCGACGTCTCCATGCCAGTGGTCGCCAACCTGGTGTCGCTGACGTCGGTCTCGTGGGGCGTCGCCTCGGCCTTTGGCGGCTGGCTGTCCGATCTCATCGGTCGTCGCGCCTTGCTGGTCGCCTCGCCGTTCGCTCTGGCCCTTTGCCTCGCGGCGCAGGCGCAGGCCGGCTCGTTCTTCTGGGTGGGGCTGTGGGCAACGATGGCTGGCGCCTGCTGCGGTGCCTTCACCGGTGTGGCATTCGCCGAGGTCTCCGGCCGCGTTGCCGACAGCCAGCGCGGTCGCGCGCTGGGCTGGGTGATGAGCGGCCAATCGCTCACCCTGCTGATCGGTGTGCCGATGGCGGCGGCCGTGGGCTCGCTGATCGGCTGGCGCGGCTGGCTGATCTGCCTGGGCGGCCTTTCCCTCCTCGCCTGCGTCAGCCTGTTCGCCACGGTGGGCCGCGGCACCGCCGGCCACACGCGCCCGACAGTACGGCCCTCGTTCCGGACCGCGCTGTCGCCCCGCGTGCTGGGACTCCTCACCTCCGGCATCGCCGAGCGCATCTGCTACGGCCTGGCCGCGATCTATTTTGCCACCTTCCTGCAGGCGACCTATCGCCTGTCGTTGATCGAGGTCGCCATTCCGCTCGCGGTGTTTGCGATCGGCAATGTCGCCGGCACGATCCTGGGCGGCCAGATCGCCGACCGTCTGCGCGACCGGCTGATGGTCTTCGCCGTCGCCATGGCGCTCTCCGCCGCGGCGGCCCTCGTCCTCTTCTTGTGGCACCCCAGCCTGGAAGTCTCGGTCGCGCTGGGTTTCGTCTATGTGCTGTTGAATGCGCTCGGCCGGCCTTCCTACATGGCAGCCCTTGCCTCGGTGCCGGAGGACGTACGCGGTACGGTCCTGGGCTTGAACGGCACCACGGCCAGCGTCGGCTGGGTCGGCGCCGCGGCGCTCGGGGCGGCGATCATCAGTTGGGACGGCTTCGACGGCTTCGGGCCGCTGGCCGCCACGCTGGGCCTGCTGGGGGCGTTGGGCGCGCTCCTCTGCCGGCGGATGACGGCGCCATGAGCGACAACAGTTCGGCCCTCGCCCGCTTCCGCGACAGCGACATGTGGTGGAGCTTCCGCCGCTCGCCGCTCACGGTCGCCGCCGCCCTGATCACGCTGGTCTATTTCGTGGCGGCGGCCTTCGCGCCCTGGGTGGCGCCGTTCGATCCCTTCGACGTGAAGTCGCTCAACCTGATGGACGCCTTCACCCCGCCGGCCTGGAACGAGGGCGGCACGGCCAAGCATCCGCTGGGCACCGACAACCAGGGCCGCGACATGCTGTCGGCCATTCTCTACGGCAGCCGCGTGTCGCTGATGATCGGGCTGGCGGCGATCGTGCTGTCGGTGACGACCGGCGTGCTGCTGGGCCTGCTCGCGGGCTTCCGCGGCGGCTGGGTCGAGGCGGTGATCATGCGGCTGGCCGATATCCAGCTCACCGTGCCCGCCATCCTGATCGCGCTCACGCTCGACGGCGTGGCACGCGTCGTGCTGCCCAAGGGCGTGCACGACAGCGTCGCCATCTGGGTGCTGGTGCTGTCGATCGGCTTTGCCTACTGGCCGCAGTTCGCGCGCGTCACCCGGGCAACGACGCTGGCCGAGAAGAACAAGGATTACGTCAACGCCGCCCGCATCATCGGCGTGCCGGGCGCGCGCATCGCGCTCGCCCACGTGCTGCCCAACGCCTGGGGCCCCGTCCTGGTGATCGCCACCATCGAGCTGGCGCTAGCCGTCATTGCCGAGGCGTCGCTCTCCTACCTCGGGGTCGGCATGCCGGCGACCCAGCCGTCGCTCGGCACTTTGATCCGCATCGGCAACGCCTTCCTGTTCTCGGGCGAATGGTGGATCGTGATCTTCCCAGCGCTGGCGCTGGTGGTCCTCTCGCTCTCGGTGAACCTCTTGGGCGACTGGCTGCGCGACGCCCTCAATCCCCGGCTGCGCTGAATGCTACTACTGGTTGTTTTACACAAGTAGTTTTCCCGCCTAGTGTCGGGGCATGTTCGACGGCCCGCACACGCTCGATCTGGATCCCCCTGAACGCCAAGCTGAACGCCGCGCCCGCTTGCGCCTGGCGCGCGGCGCCCGCATCGGGCCCGTCACTTTCCACGAAGCACTGGCCCATTTCGGCTCGGCCCGGGCGGCCTGCGCGAGGCTCGCCGCCTGCCCCGACGCCGACATCGGCCGCGAGGAAGCGCGCCTCGCCCAGGCCGGCGGACGTTTCCTGGTGGTGGGGGATGCGGCCTACCCCGCCGCCCTGGCCGCCGTGCCCGGCGCGCCGCCGGTCCTGTCGGCAATCGGCGATCTGGCCCTCCTCGGCCGGCCGACCCTGGCGCTGGTCGGGGCCCGCGACGCCTCGCTGGCCGGCCGGCGCTTCGCCGCCGAACTGGCGGCTGCCCTGGGGGGCGCCGGTTTCGTCATTGCCTCGGGGCTGGCGCGCGGCATCGACGCGGCGGCGCATGAAGCCGCCCTGGCCACCGGCACCGTGGCCGTCCTGGCCGGGGGTGTGGACCAGATCTACCCGCCGCAGAACGCGGCGCTGCACCGGGCGATCGCGGCGCAAGGGCTGATCCTGAGCGAATCGCCGGTGGGCACGCCGCCGGTCGCCCGCGCCTTCCCGCGCCGCAACCGCATCGTGAGCGGCCTCTCGGTGGGCGTGATCGTGATCGAAGCGGCGGCCCGATCGGGCTCGCTGATCACTGCCCAGCGCGCCGCCGAACAGGGCCGCGAGGTCTTCGTCGTGCCGGGCTCGCCAATGGACCCGCGCTATGCCGGATCGAATAGCCTTATCCGGGATGGGGCCATATTGGTCCGCGACGCCAACGATATTCTGGATGTTTTGGGCCGGCCGTCGGCCCCCACCCAACCCCTTGACCGGAAAGGTCAAATTCGCCCCGAGGGAGACGCTGCCAAGGTGCTCGAAGCCTTGGGGGCGGTACCCACCGCGGTTGACGAATTGGTGCGCCGGTGCCAAGTGTCCGCCGCCTCCGTGGCGGAGATCCTCCTGGCCCTTGAACTGGAGGGCCGCCTGGAGAGGCACCGGGGTAACCGCGTATCTCTGATGTAAATCAGCGATTTAGCTCCGGCTTTTGATTTTTCACTGGAGCATGTTTCGCCGATGGACGTGCTGGTCGTCGAGTCCCCGGCCAAGGCTAAGACCATTGGGAAGTACCTCGGCCCCGGTTACACGGTGCTGGCTTCCTACGGTCATGTCCGCGATCTGCCGTCCAAGGATGGTTCTGTCCGTCCGGACGAGGATTTCGCCATGGACTGGGAAATCGACCCCCAGTCGCAGAAGCGCCTCGACGCCATCGCCCAGGCGGTGACCAAGGGCGGCAAGCTCTATCTCGCGACCGATCCGGATCGCGAGGGCGAGGCGATCTCCTGGCATGTCAGGGAGATCCTCGGGCGCAAGAAGGCGCTCGACGGCGTCGACGTCAAACGGGTCACTTTCAATTCCATCACCAAGCAGTCGGTGCTGGACGCCGTCGCCCATCCGCGCGAACTCGACCAGCCGCTGATCGACGCCTACATGGCGCGCCGCGCGCTCGACTATCTCGTGGGCTTCACCCTGTCGCCGGTGCTGTGGCGCAAGTTGCCCGGCAGCCGCTCGGCCGGCCGCGTGCAATCGGTAGCGCTGCGCCTGATCTGCGAGCGCGAGGCCGAGATCGAGGTCTTCAAGACCCGCGAATACTGGACGGTCGACGCCACCTTCGGCACGGCCAAGAAGCAGTCGCTGAAAGCCCGCCTCACCCACCTCGACGGCCGCAAGCTCGAGAAGTTCGACCTCGACAACGAGGAGCGCGCGCAGTCGGCCAAGCGCGAGATCGAGCGCCGCGCCTTTTCGGTGGCCTCGATCGACCGGCGCCAGGTGCGGCGCAATCCGCCGCCGCCCTTCATCACCTCGACCCTGCAGCAGGAAGCCTCGCGCAAGCTGGGCGTTGGCGCCGCGACCGCGATGCGCATCGCCCAGCGCCTGTATGAAGGTGTCGACATCGGCGGCGAGACCGTCGGCCTCATCACCTACATGCGCACCGACGGCGTGCAGCTCGCCCCCGAGGCGATCGGCCAGACACGGCGCCTGATCGAGACCAAGTACGGCCAGAGCTACGTGCCGGCGAGCCCGCGCGTCTATACCTCCAAGGCCAAGAACGCCCAGGAGGCGCACGAGGCGATCCGCCCGACCGATCTCTTCCGCACGCCGCAGGATGTCGCCAGGTATTTGGACAAGGACCAGCTCGGCCTCTACGAGCTGATCTGGAAGCGCACCGTGGCCAGCCAGATGGAAAGCGCCGTGCTCGACCAGGTCACGGTCGATATCGCCAGCGGCGACAAGAACGTGCAGCTGCGCGCGACGGGCTCGGTCATCAAGTTCAACGGCTTCCTCACGCTCTACGACGAGGGCCAGGACGAGAAGAGCGAGGACGAGGACGGCAACTCGATCCTGCCCGACGTCGCCGAGAACGAGGCGCTGGAGCGGCGCGATGTCGTGCCGGAACAGCATTTCACCGAACCGCCGCCACGCTATTCCGAGGCCAGCCTCGTGAAGAAGCTCGAGGAACTCGGCATCGGCCGGCCCTCGACCTACGCCAGCATCATCGAGGTCCTGCAGCGGCGCAATTACGTGCGCATCGACCGCAAGCGCTTCGTGCCCGAGGACCGCGGCCGCATCGTCACGGCGTTCCTGCAGACCTACTTTCCGCGCTACGTCGAATACGACTTCACCGCCCATCTCGAGGAAGAACTCGACGACATCTCGGGCGGCAAGATCGACTGGCGCCAGGTGCTGCGCGAATTCTGGAAGGCCTTCTCCGCCGCCGTCGGCGAGACCAAGGAACTGCGCGTCCGCGAAGTGCTCGACAAGATCGATTCCGAACTCGGCCCCCACTTCTTCCCTGAGGGCAAGGATGGCAAGAACCCGCGCGACTGCCCCTCCTGCGCCAACGGCCGGCTCGGACTGAAGCTCGGCAAGTTCGGCGCCTTCATCGGCTGCTCGAACTATCCGGAGTGCCGCTTCACCCGCAAGCTGGGCATCGTCGACGCCGAGGCGGATGCCGCGTCGGGCGTCAATCTCGATGGGCCGAAAATCCTCGGCGAAGATCCCGTCACCGGCAAGCAGGTCACGCTGCGCAAGGGCCCCTACGGTCTCTATGTCCAGTTGGGCGAGCCCGAGGGCAAGGAGAAGCCCAAGCGGCAATCGCTGCTGAAGGATATGGTTCCCGACGACGTGACGCTGGAAAAGGCGCTGGCGCTGCTGGCGCTGCCGCGCGAACTCGGGCCCCATCCCGAAGACGGCGAGACGATCCTGGCCGGCGTCGGCCGCTTCGGCCCCTATGTGAAGCATGGCCCGAAATACAAATCGATTCCCGCCGACGAGAGCGTGCTCGAGATCGGCATGAACCGCGCCGTGGCGCTCTTGGCCGAGGCCAGGGTACCGGGCCGCGGCCGCGCCGCCGTGAAGCCGCTGCGCGTCGTCGGCAATCATCCCAACGACGAAGCACCGATCGAACTCTACGACGGCCGCTACGGCCACTACGTGAAGCACGGCGGCATCAACGCCACCGTGCCGAAGGACATCAAGCCGGAAGAGCTGACGCTCGACCACGCCGTGTCGCTGCTGGCCGAGCGCGCGGCAAAAGGTGGAACCAAGGGGGGCGGCGGCAAGAAGCCGGCGCGCGTCAAGAAGGCGGCGGCCCCCAAGGCGAAGCCGAAGGCCAAGGCCAAAGCGGCGAACGGCGCGGCCGACGCGGCGGTGCCGGCCAACGACACCGACCCCAAGCCCAAATCTGCAGCCAAAAAGAAGGCGGCGCCCAAGCGCAAGGCCAAGGTCGAGGCCCCGCCCCGCACCGGGACCGATGGCTAAGGGCAAGGTTCCGACCCGCGACGAACTGCTGGCCTTCATCCGCGAGAGCGCCACGCCGGTCGGCAAGCGCGAGATCGCCCGCGCCTACGGCCTCAAGGGCGACCAGCGCATCGAACTGAAGGAACTGCTGCGCGACCTGCGCGATGCGGGCGAGATCACGCCCGACCGCGCCAAGACTTTCCGCGATCCCGAGGCGCTGACCGACATCACGGTCCTGGAAATCGTCCGGGTCGACAACGACGGCCACCTGATCGCCGTGCCGCGCCGCCACGACGACGACAAGGACGGCCCGCCGCCGCATATCGAAATCGACCCGCAGACGGCGCCGCGCAGTGGCCCGGCACCGGCCGTGGGCGACCGCGTGCTGGGCAGCCTGAAACGCCGCGGCAAGAACGCCTACGAAGCCAGGATCATCCGCCGGCTGGGCAGCGGCCCGCAGAAGATCCTCGGCCTCTACGAGGAGCCGCCGGGCCGCAACGACCTCGGCCTCGTGACGCCGACCGACCGCAAGCAGCGCGTGAGCTTCGACGTCCGGCCGGCCGACAAGAACGGCGCCGTGCCGGGCGATATCGTCTGGATCGAGGCCACCGGCGGCGCGCTCGCCCGCCGGGCGCGCGTGCTGGAACGCATCGGCCCGATGAGCGACCCGCGCACGGTCAGCCTGATCTCGATCGCCGCCAACGACATTCCGGT
>JAUXST010000308.1 GCA_030679805.1 Reyranella sp.
GCCAAAGACCTGGAAGACCTGAAGACGCGGCTTGGCAACATCATCGTCGCCTATACCCGCGAGCGTAAGCCGGTGCGCGCCTCCGAGCTGAAGGCGCACGGCCCGATGACCGTTCTGTTGAAGGATGCGCTGTCGCCCAACCTCGTGCAGACGCTCGAGGGGACGCCTGCCTTCATCCATGGCGGCCCCTTCGCCAACATCGCGCACGGCTGCAACTCGGTGCTGGCCACGACCACGGCCCTGAAGCTTGCCGACTACGTGGTCACCGAGGCGGGCTTCGGCGCCGACCTGGGCGGCGAGAAGTTCATCGACATCAAGTGCCGCAAGACCGGCCTGATGCCGGACGCGGTGGTGCTGGTGGCCACGATCCGCGCGCTGAAAATGCATGGCGGGGTCAAGAAGGAAGACCTAAAGACCGAGAACCTGAAGGCGCTGGAAGCCGGCATGTCGAACCTGCAGCGCCATGTCGAGAACGTGCAGAAGTTCGGCCTGGTGCCGGTGATCTCGATCAACCGCTTCAGCGCCGACACCGATGCCGAGATCGCCCTGGTCAAATCCGCCTGCGCCAAGCTCGGTGTCGAGGCGGTAATGGCAGACCATTGGGCCGAGGGCGGCAAGGGCGCCGCCGACGTGGCTCGCGCCGTGGTGAAGGTGATCGACGAAGGCAAGGGCAAGATGAAGCTGCTCTATCCCGACGAGATGCCGCTCCTGGAAAAGATCCGCACCATCGCCAAGGAGATCTACCGCGCCAAGGACATCGCCGCCGACAAGTCGGTGCGCGACCAGCTCGCCTCGTTCGAAGCGATGGGCTTCGGCAACGTGCCAGTCTGCATCGCCAAGACACAGTACAGCTTCTCGACCAACCCAGATGCCAAGGGCGCACCCAGCGACCATATCGTGACGGTGCGCGAGGTGCGGCTCTCGGCTGGCGCCGGGTTCGTGGTCGCGGTCTGCGGCGACATCATGACCATGCCGGGCCTGCCCAAGACGCCGGCCGCCAACAGCATCGACGTGGCGGCCGACGGCAAGATTGTCGGGCTGTTCTAGTGGTTGACGTCCGACAGAAGAGTCCCAGTGGAAGCTTGTCGTCCTGAGCGAAGCGAAGGACCACGCCGACCGGCCAAATATTGACCGCCGATACCGAGTCCCTGGCCAGCGTGAGGTCCTTCGCTTCGCTCAGGACGACAAGACAGGACATTGGTGCCTTCTGGGGCTTGACGCTTCGAGACACGATACCTTCTGTTAGATTCGATCCACTGGGCAGGTATTGCCTCAGGCCGCCTTCTTCTCGTCGGCGATAATGCGGTCGTAGGCCGGCAGAGTCAGGAACTCGCAGAACTGCGGCTGCTCGACCAGGTCGATCATGAGCTGGGCCGCCTCCTCGTGGCGGCCCTTGGCATAGGCCTCGTCGCCCATCTGCGCCTTCACCTTGTCGAGCTCCTCGCGCACGATCTCGCGCACCAGCTCCTTGGTGATGGGGCGGCCGTCGTTCAGCGTCTGGGCGTGGCGCACCCACTGCCAGACCTGGGCGCGGCTGATCTCGGCGGTGGCGGCGTCCTCCATCAGGTTGAACAGCGGCACGCAGCCGATGCCGCGCAGCCACGCCTCGATGTAGCCGATGCCCACGGCCACGTTCTGGCGCAGGCCCGCCTCGGTCTTGGTGCCCTCGGGCATCGCGATCAGGTCACCCGCGGTCACGTGCACGTCCTGGCGCTTGCGCGCGATCTGGTTGGCGCCCTTCATGATGGCGTCGAACTCGCTCCGGGCGATCTCGACCAGGCCGGGATGGGCCACCCAGGTGCCGTCGTGGCCGTCGGCCGCCTCGCGCTTCTTGTCGGCGCGCACGCGGCCCATGGCCTCCTCGTTGGCCGCCGGATCGTTCTTGATCGGGATCTGCGCCGCCATGCCGCCCATGGCATGCACTTCGCGACGATGGCAGGTCTTGATCAGGAGCTGGCTATAACTGCGCAGGAAGTGCGCGGTCATGCCGACCTGCGCGCGGTCCGGCAGCACCGACCACGCCTGCTCGCGGAACTTCTTGATGAAGCTGAAGATATAGTCCCAGCGGCCGCAGTTGA
>JAUXST010000266.1 GCA_030679805.1 Reyranella sp.
GTCGGCGGTTGGATTGGGCTTTGCGGCGTCGCCCTGTTTCTGCCGAACCTTGCTGTGGCTGATTCAATCGCCGGGTCGTCAACCCAGATCGGTGCCTGGCGGGTTACCGCCTATACCCGCAATCAGACGGGTATGTTCGAACACTGCGCGCTCTATCGTGTGCAGAAAGAGGGTTTTGGCCTAGCACTCGGCTACACCGTGCGGGGTGTCTGGACGATGGCCGCCGAGGCGCCAACCTGGAACCTTGTCGCCAAGGAATCCTACACCGCGACATTGCAGGTCGGCTCTGCGTCCTACACCGCGACCGGCCGCGCCTTCGATGCCCGTGGCATGACCTTCAACGTGGCACCCGAGATCTTCGACCAACTCAAGTCGGGCCATCAATTCACGGTGTCGGCCAACCAGAAGCGCTACACGATTAGCCTCGACGGCATTGAGGCCGCCCAGCAGCGCACGCGCGATTGCGTCAAGCAGTATGCGACGGCCGCGCGGCCTCCCTCTCCGGCACCCTCGCCTGGCCAGGCCGGGACGACGGCACCACCGTCGCCGGGAGCGGCGAACGCACTGGTGACGGCAATCCAGACGCTTCTGATCCGGCTCGGCTACGATCCCGGCCCGACCAACGGCGTCGCCGGGCTCAAGACCAATATGGCGATCTCGGCCTTCCAGAAGAGTATCGGCCAGCGCGGCGACGGCCTGCCGTCGGAGGCGCTGCGCGGCCAGCTCGAGAGAGCGGTGGCCGCGCGCGGCCCAGGAAGTTCGGGCAGCGGAAGCTCGGGCAGCGCGCCCGCGCCAGCGGTTTCAGTGCCGCCACCGATGCAACGCCCGCCCGCATCCCCGAAGGAGAAGGCGGCTGCAAGTTCGGGTACCGGCTTCTTTATCGCGCCCAATACCGTCGTCACCAACTTCCACGTGGTCAACGGCTGCGTCGAGTTGCGCCTGCGCAAGAACGGGGGCGACTTGGGCCCCGCGCGCGTTGTTGCGACCAGCCGCTCCGACGATCTGGCCGCATTGCGTGCCTCGAGTCCGTCGAAGAGCTTCTTCAAGTTGCGGGTCGGCGCACCGATCAAACCCGCCGAGCCGGTGCTGGTGTTCGGCTATCCGCTGGCCGAGGCGCTGTCGTCGGCCGGCAACACCACGCTCGGCAACGTCACCGCGCTGACCGGCCTGCGTGACGACTCGCGCTTCATCCAGATCTCGGCCGCGGTGCAGCCCGGCAACAGCGGCGGCCCGGCGGTCGACGAGGCCGGTCGCCTGATGGGCGTGGTCGTTTCCAAGCTGAATGCCGTCGCCATCGCGCGCATCACCGGCGACATTCCCCAGAATGTGAACTTCGCCATCAAGGTAACGACCCTCGTGAACTTCCTCGAGGCGCACAACATTGCCTACGAGCCAGCCGAGGTCGCCGCGCGCGAGTTGCCGGCGACCGTGCGCGCCGAGCGCGCGGAGGCCAGCAGTATTCAGGTGGAATGCTGGAAATAGGGTTTCGGAGCGCCCGTGCCGGGTGCGTTACGAAAGCTGCTCGTCCATCAGTTTGAGCGCTTCGGCGGCAAAGGCGCGCATGTTGGCGACGCGGTCGGCCGAGCCCGTACGCAAGGTGCGCGCGATCCTGCCCTTGGGACCGATGACCGCGACGCAGGTATGGCCCGCCGGATCGCCGTAGGAATTGCCCGTCGGCCCTGAGGCGCCGGTCTCCGCCAGGCCCCAGGTCGTGTTCAGCCGCTCGCGCACATGTTCGGCCGCCAGCAACGCCCACGGCTCGGAAGAGGAGCGCACGCCGGCGCGCTTTTCGCGCGGCACGGCCAGGAAGGCATCGCCCGCCGGGCGCGTATAGACCACGGCGCCGCCCATGAAATAGGCCGAGGCGCCGGGGACCGAGAGCAGCAGGGCGGAAACGAGTCCGCCGGCCGAGGACTCCGACACGCCGACCGTTTCCTTGCGGGCCTTTAGTTTCTCGCCGACTTTCTTGGCGAGCGGCAGAAGCGAATCCATCGGGTCAGTCCTTCTTGGTGAAAATGTCGAGCACCAGCGGCACCTGCTGGCCCATCCAGATCGCGCGGTCGCGATGATCCTCGAGATCGTGCCCGGTGTTGGGATGGATGAACACCGTGAGGTCGCCGCGGTTGAGCGTCAACCAGGACAGCAATGGCGCGAATTGCTCGTTCTTGAACGCCACCTGGTAGCTGAAGCGCGGATGCGGTCCGATGGGTCTTTCGTGAAAGCGGCCCATCTCGATGGGAAAGGCTTTTTCAATGTGCTCGCGCAGCGCCCAGGCGGCGTCGCGCGAGGCGGGATCGAAGTAAACGTGGGCATGCCAGTCGAGGATTTGTGTGTTCATGGCAGCAGCCTAGCACATCCCGCGACCCGCCTGACGGAACCAAGAGCCGTTCCCCGATGCGGGCCGGCTTGCTAGAGTCGGCCATCATGAACTTCGATTTTTCCGACGATCAGAAGCTGCTCAAGGAGCAGGTTCGCAAATTCCTCGCCGACAAGTGCCCGACCAAGGTGGTCAGGCGCGTGCTCGACGGCAACGAAACCCACGCCGACGATGTCTGGAAGGGCCTCGTTGGCCTTGGCGTGCCCGGCATCGGCATCCCCGAAGAATACGGCGGATCCGGTCTCTCGCCGCTCGAAGTCTGCGTCGTCGCCGAGGAGATCGGCCGCGCCGCGGCACCGGTGCCGTTTGATACCTCCGTCGTGCTGGCGACCGAAGCGCTGAAGCTCGCGGGCTCCGACGCACAGAAGAAGAAGTGGTTGACCGACCTCGCGTCAGGCAAGGCAATCGGCACGCTCGCCATCGCCGAGGGGCCGCAGCCCCCCAAACCGCGCAACGTCCGGACCATGTTCGGCGGGGGTCGCCTTAACGGCAAGAAAGTGCCGGTGACCGACGGCGAGGCGGCAACCTTCGCGATTGCGCTCGCCAACACCGGCGGCGCCGGGGACCGGGCCCTCTCGCTGGTGCTGGTCGACCTCAAGCAAGCGGCCGTCACCAAGAAGCGAGTCGAGACGATCGATCCGGCGCGCAAGCATGCCGAACTCACCTTCAAGGACGCCTCGGCCGAGCTTTTGGGCGGTGAAGGCGAGGGCTGGCAGCTGCTCGAGCGGCTCTACGATGCGGCGGCGGTCTACTTCGCCTTCGCGCAGGTCGGCGGCGCCGAAGCGGCGATGTGGATGGCGCGCGACTATGCGCTGCAGCGTCAGGCCTTCGGTCGTGCCATTGGCTCCTACCAGGCGATCAAGCACAAGCTCGCCGACTGCTACGTCAAGCTCGAGCTTGCCCGTTCCAACGCCTACTATGGCGCAATGATGCTGACCGAGGGCGGTGCCGATCTCGCGGTCGCGGCCGCGGCGGCGCGGATCGCCGCCACCGAGGCCTATGATTTCGCTGCCAAGGAGAACATCCAGATCCATGGCGGCATCGGCTTTACTTGGGAGGCCGACACGCAGTTCCACTATCGCCGCTCGCGCCTGATGGCGTTGTCGATCGGCGGGCCGATGGCGTGGAAGGACAAGCTGGTCACCCGGCTCGAACAGAAGAACGCGGCGTAGGAGGAAGCCACCATGGATTTCAACGACACCGTAGATGAGGCCGCCTTTCGCAAGGAAGTCCGCGCCTGGCTCGAAGCCAATGCCACCCGCAAGAGCGACGACAAGCAGAGCTTTCGCGCGCGCAACGACGATCCCGAGCTTCTGAAGAAAGCCAAGGAGTGGCAGGACAAGAAGGCCACGGCGGGCTATGCCCGCATTACTTGGCCCAAGGAATTCGGCGGCCGTGGCGCCTCGCCGATCCTGCAGGTGATCTACCAGCAGGAGGAAGCGAACTTCCTCGTGCCCCTGGGCTTCTTCGACATCGGCCTCGGCATGTGCATCCCCACCATGATGGCCTATGCCAAGCCCGAGCAACTCGCTCGCTATGTGAAGCCGGCGCTGCATGGCCAGGAAGTCTGGTGCCAGCTCTTCTCCGAGCCCGCCGCAGGGTCGGACGTGGCCGGTATCCGCACCAAGGCCGAGCCCGCCAAGCTACCGGATGGGGGCGACGGCTGGGTCATCAACGGCCAGAAGGTCTGGACGTCGGGCGCGCATTA